>NZ_DAINNK010000010.1:0-24040 GCF_036735925.1 Povalibacter sp. | reverse complement strand
GCGAAACCGCAGGCACCGCCGATTCCCGTCAATCTGAATCAGCGGTCGATCCTCGAAGACAACTTCACGGCGCCGACGCCGATCGTGCAGTCGGCGCCCATACCCGCGCCGCGCCCGGGCGGCGGCAGAATTCCCGAGAGCTGGGAGCATTCGTCCGGGTTCACGCAGATGGGACAACAGCCGCCGGCCGCGGCGGCACCGCCGGTGCGTCGGCCCGTTCCGCCGACGCCGGCGCGGCCGGCGGTTGCACCGTCACCGGCGGAGTCGTCACGCACGAAGGCGCTGCGCGACGATTCCATTCCGGATACCTGGGAAAAATCACGCACCCGGATCGAAACGCCGGCGGCTCCGCCGCCTGCGAAGACGGGCGGTCTCGGCGATCTGGTTCAGGATGCCGCGGCACCCGAACGCTCGCCGGTCGAAACCGCACCACAGCCGCCGCGCACGATCCGTCGGCCCGCCGAAGCGCCTGCGGTTCCGCCGCCCGCCGCAACGATTGCCCAGACACAGCGCACTCCAGTGCTTCCGGCGCGACCGCCGGCCGATCCCGTCGCCGCAGGTTCGGGCAGTCTCGAACTGGAAGAAATCCTGCGCGCCGCCGGCGTTCCGGCCTCGCAGATGTCGCCGGAAATGGCGCGCGAACTCGGCCAGGTGCTGCGCATCGTCGTGCAGGGCCTGATGGAAGTGCTGCAATCGCGCGCCGAGATCAAGTCGCAGCTGCGCATGTCGATGACGCGCATGCAGCCGACCGAAAACAATCCGCTCAAGTTCTCCCCCAACGTCGAGGCGGCGCTGCATACGCTGCTGGTCGAACGCAATCGCGGTTACCTGCCGACGGTCCGCGCTTTCCAGGAAGCGCTGACCGACGTGCGCAATCACCAGATCGCGGTATTGCAGGGCATTCGCACTGCCTTCAATTCCATGCTCGAACAGTTCGATCCGGAAAAGATCGATGCCGAACTCGAGAAACCCTCGAAGCGCGGCGGCCTGCTCAACATCGGCGGCAAGGGCGGCAAGTTTCGCGAACAGTACGTGGAGCAGTACGAGAGCATGACCCGCGATCCGGATGAAACTTTCAAGCGCCTGTTCGGCGAATTCTTCGCCCAGGCCTACGAAGAACAGATGGATCGCCTGAAGATGACCGGCCGCACCGTCGGCGACGGTCAATAGTCGATTCGCAACACAGCCAAGAACGCGGAGAGCGCCATGAGATTGCGTTGGATTCCCTGGAGCCTGATCGCCATTGGCGCACTCGTCGGTGCAGGCTGCGGCTCCGCGCCGCCCAAGCCGGCCGTGGCCAAGGCGCAGATCACCGCTTCGGCCGACGTGAATCCGAACCAGGATGGCCGCGCCTCGCCGGTGCACGTACGCATTTTCCAGCTCAAGGAAGACGGCGCCTTCATGGGCGCGGATTTCTGGGCGCTGGTCGACAAGGAACAGGAGACGCTCGCCGCCAGCGTGGTGCAGCGGCTGGAGTTCGACCTGTCCCCGGGCGAATCGAAGGAATTCGAACTGAAGATTTCTCCGGAGGCGCGCGTGCTCGGCGCGATGGCCGAATACGCCGACTATCGCAACGCGCAGTGGCGTGTGGTGGTGCAGGCGCCGAACAAGTCGCTGCTCGACCTCGTCAAGAAGGATCGCGTGTCCTTCGGCGTGGACAAGAACAAGGTGAGCATCACGGTCGGCGACTGATCCGCCAGCTCCGCCACTTTCCCATTACCGCGACGCACATCCGACATGTCCAACAACAAAGTCGTCTGGTCAGAAGGCCTGTTTCTCAGGCCGCAGCACTTCCAGCAGCAGGATCGCTACGTCGAGAAGCTGGTCGAGGGACGGACCGCCTCGCTGCGCGCCAATTCCTGGGGCCTGACCGAAGTCCAGATCGAGCGTGACCTGCTCGCCATCGGCAAGCTGGGTCTCAAGCGCGCGGCCGGCGTCTTTCCCGACGGCACGCCGTTTTCGATGCCGGACGACGAGCCGCTGCCGTCGCCCATCGAACTCACCGCACAGGTTCGCGACAAGCAGGTGTCGCTGGCGATTCCGTTGCGCCGCGAGGGAACGCGCGAATCCGACCGCCGCGAAGCCGTCGACGGCGTCATGCGCTATCGCGCCCGCGACGTCGAAGTGAAGGATGCGGCCGGCGATTCGACGGCGCAGCATTCGCTGGAAGTCGCGGTGTTGCGTTCCAAGCTGCTGCTGGCCGACGAGCCGCACGAGGACTACGCCACGATCCCGATCGCGCACATCGTCGAATGTCGTGCCGATCGCATGGTCGTGCTCGAAGAACGATTCATCCCGACAGTACTGAATGCGAAACATGCGTCGATCCTCGCCACCTTCATGACGGAGGCGCAGGGACTGCTGCACCAGCGCGGCGAAGCGCTGGCCGCGCGAGCGGTCGCGAGCGGCCGCAGCGGTTCGGCAGAAATCGCCGACTTCCTCATGCTGCAGGCGATCAATCGCTACGAGCCGCTGGTCACGCACTATGCGCAGAGCGGCCTGGTGCATCCTGAGGATCTGTTCCGCCTGTGCCTGGAAATCATCGGCGATCTGTCGACGCTGACCAGCGAGTCGCGCCGTCCGCCGAAGCTGCCGCAGTACGAGCACACGAACCTGCGCACCTGCTACGAGCCCGTGATGACTGCGCTGCGTGCGTGCTTTGCCGTGGTGCTGAAGCAGAACGCCGTACAGATTCCGCTGGAGAAGAAGCGCTTCAACATTTCGGTGGGCGTGGTGGCCGACCGCAGCCTGTTCGACGATGCGGCCTTCATCCTCGCCGCCCGCGCCGATGTGGCCGCCGAATCGATCCGCCGCGATTTCCCTGCCCAGGTGACGCTGGCGTCGGTGGAGAAGATCGCGAAGCTGGTGAACGAACACATCCCCGGCATTCCGCTGCAGCCGCTGTCGGTGGCGCCGCGCCAGATTCCGTTCCATGCGGGCTTCACCTATTTCGAACTCGATCGCGGCAGTGCGTTGTTCCGCGAACTCAAGGCCGGCGGCGGCATCGCGCTGCACGTGCCGGATTCCTTCCCGGGACTGGGAATGGAAATGTGGGCCATCCGCGGATCGTGAGCGGAAGAAGCCGGAGGTTTCACACAGAGATCACAGAGGTCGGAAAAAGAGGATTTCTTCCCTCTTCCTGTGGGGCCGGCTTCAGCCGGCCTGCTGCACTTGAAGAGGCCGGCTGAAGCCGGCCCCACAGAAGAATCCTTCTCTGTGTTCTCTGTGTGAAATCTTCCGTCTCGTACATCTCAACTGAGACTGAGCAGAACCTGTGGCTAACGATTTCGACGATCCATTCGCCCCCGCCGATGGCACGGTCATGCGGCCGCGACCGGGCGGGGCACGCCGCCCTGCATCGGATGGACAAAGCCAGGTGCGTCCCGCTGCGCCGCCGCCCCGGGGCGGACAGGAGTACGGTCCCGCGCCGACGCCGGGAAATCTGGCGGTGCAGGATTTCATTTCGGGCGGCCGCAATCCGATCCTGCAGGCGGCCGGGCCGCTGATCGCCGTCGCATCGCGCCTGCAGTCGACGGTCGCCAATGCGGACATCAATGCGCTGCGCACGCAGGCCATGCAGGACGTGCGTCAGTTCGACGAACGCCTGCGCGCCGCCGGAGTCGCGCCCGAAGATGCGCTGGTGGCGCGCTACGTCATCTGCACGTTCTTCGATTCGGCCGTCCTCAATACGCCGTGGGGCGCGCAGAGCGACTGGTCGGGTCAGTCGTTGCTCATCCTGTTTCACAAGGAGAAGTCGGGCGGCGAGAAATTCTTCCAGATTCTCGATCGGCTGTGCTCGCAGCCGCAGCGCTACATCGATCTCATCGAACTTCAGTACGTCTGCCTCGCGCTCGGCTACGAAGGCATGTACCGCATCGACGAGCGCGGCGCCACGCGGCTGGCGGACCTGCAGCACAAGCTCGCGGTCATCGTTCGCGATGCGCGCCAGATCAAGGATCAGGAACTGTCGGTCCACTGGCGCGGCGTCGAGGACAAGCGCAATCCGATCTTCCGCTACATCCCGTGGTGGATCGTCGCCTGCGTCGGCCTGGCGATTCTCGTCATCGCCTTCGTGATCTATGTAGCGCGCCTCAATCGCGCGGCGGAACCGGTGATGGCGGCGCTGTCGCAGCCGAGCGTGCAGGTCGAGTACACGGCACCGGTGAGTCGCGCCAACCGGCTGAAGCAGTTGCTGGCGCCGCAGGAGGCGGCAGGGCAGTTGACGGTGGAGGACTTCGGCGACAAGACGGTCGTGACGCTGATCTCCAGCAACCTGTTCCGCTCGGGCAGCGCCACGTTCAATCCGCAATACAACGACATGATCGCCGCCATCGCCAACGGCCTGAACCAGGTGCCGGGCAAGGTGGTGATCGTCGGTCACACGGACGACGTGCCGGTGCGTTCGCTGCAGTTCGCCGACAACTTCGAACTGTCGCGCGAGCGGGCGGTGACGGTCGCCAACCTGCTCAAGCCGTCGATCAACAATTTCGGCCGCGTGGAATGGGTGGGCGTCGGCTCGACCCAGCCGCGCTACGAGCCGGTGAACATGGCGGAAAATCGTGCGCGCAACCGGCGCGTCGAGATCGTCAGTGTCGATGAGGGTGCCGCGCAATGAAGGCGATCTTCGGTCTGTTCACCAAGCGCTGGTTCCTGATGTCGCTGGCGATCCTGTTCCTGTCGCTGGTGATCTGGTTCGGCGGGCCGTATCTCGCATTCGGCAGCCTGCATCCGCTCGATTCAGTGACCGAGCGGCTCGTCGCCATCGGCGTCCTGATCCTGATCTGCGTGCTCTGGTCCGTGCTCGGCAAGCTGAAGGCCAAGCTCGCCGCCGACAAGATCGCGAAGGACATGAGCGCGGGCGCCGACAAGCAGCCGCGCGGCGCGCAGGATGCGGCGCAATTGCGCGCGCGCTTCGATGAAGCACTGGCAGCGTTGCGCGAATCGAAGGGCAAGTCGGTCAATCTGTACGAACTGCCGTGGTACATCATCATCGGCCCGCCGGGCGCCGGCAAGACCACGGTCATCGCCAACTCCGGCCTCAACTTCCCGCTGTCGAAGAAGTTCGGCAAGGAAGCGCTGCGCGGCGTCGGCGGTACGCGCAACTGCGACTGGTGGTTCACGGACGAAGCCATCCTGCTCGACACCGCCGGTCGCTACACCACGCAGGATTCGGACAGCGAAGCCGATCAGGCGGGCTGGATCGAATTCCTCACCCAGCTGCGCAAGCACCGCGGCCGTCGTCCCATCAACGGCGTCATCGTCGCCATCAGCGCGCCGGATCTGCTGGCGCTGAACGACGGCGATCGCCGTCGCCATGTCGAGGCGGTGCGTCGGCGCGTCGAGGAGCTGAATCGCGAACTCAAGATCAGCCTGCCGCTGTATTTCTTCCTCACCAAGCTCGACCTGATCGCCGGCTTCACCGAGTTCTTCGACGACCTGAACCAGGAAGGCCGTGCGCAGGTGTGGGGCATGACGTTCCCCATCGAAGCGTCGCGCTCGGGCGAGGCGGCCGCGCAGATCCTGAGCGAATTCGACCTGCTCACCGACCGTCTCAACTCGCGTCTCATGCTGCGTCTCGAAAGCGAGCGCGACGTGCGACGCCGCTCGCTCATCTTCACGTTTCCGCGCCAGTTCGCGGCCCTGCGCCGTGCATTGAACGACTTCGCGACGGAAGCCTTCGGCTCCAGCGGCGCGCAGAAGGCGCAGTTGCGCGGCGTGTATTTCACCAGCGGCACGCAGGAAGGCACGCCCATCGACCGCATGCTCGGCGCACTGGCGCGCCAGTTCGGTCTCAACGTGCGCGGCGCGGCCGTGCAGTCCGGGCAGGGGCGTGCGTATTTCATCCAGCGATTGCTGAAGGAAATCCTGTTCAAGGAATCCGGCCTCGCCGGCGTCAACAAGGCGATGGAAGTGCGCCAGGCGCTGGTGAACGGCGCGATCTACATCGCCGTCGTGCTCGCCATCGTCATCGGCATCGTCGTCTTTTCCATCAGCTACCAGCGCAACCGCTCGTATCTCGCCGAGGTGGAGAAGGCGACGGAGGAACTGAAATCCGTGCCGGCGCCACCGCCGATGAGTCCGTTCACGGCCAGCCTCGACCGCCTCGACGTGCTCGACCGCATCATCGGCGTCGCCGACCAGCATCAGCAGGACGTGCCGCTCTCCATGCGCTGGGGCCTGTATCAGGGCCGCTCGGTATCGAATGCCGCGCACGATGCGTACGTTCGCGAACTGAATGCGAGCCTGCTGCCCGGCGTGGCCGATCACTTCCGCAACCGGCTGGCGAGCTTCGCCGGCGAACCCGACAAGCTCTACGAGTATCTGAAGGCGTACCTGATGCTCGGCATGCCGGAGCATCTGGACTCGACGCAGCTCGGCTTCATCGGTCGCTACGAATGGCAGCGCGAATTCGCCAACGATCCGGTGTCGCTGGAGCGCGTGACCAAGCACTTCAATGCGCTGATCGCCGATGAGGATCGCCTGCAGCCGATCAAGCTCGACGACGGCATCGTCGAGCGCGCCCGCAATTCGCTGAAGCAGGCCTCGCTGCCGGTGCTCATGTACAGCCGCCTCAAGCTCAGCTACGCGGACGACACCAGCGACGCCATCGACCTGTCGCGCGAAGTCGGCCTGGGCGGCGACAACGTGTTCGTTCGCAAGAGCGGTCGCGACCTGTCGGAGCCGGTGCCCGGCCTGTACACCAAGCCGGTGTTCAAGCAGATCAGCACCACAGGACAACTGGAATTGGTGAAGGGCTTCGTCACCGACGGTTGGGTGTTCGGCGGCAACATCGCCGATGCGGCGCGCTCGCCGCAGCTCATGTCGCAGTTCATGAAGCTCTACGAGGATGACTACATCCGCACCTGGGATGCACTGGTGGCCGACATCACGCTGCGGCCGACGACTAGCACGCAGGATGCGGCGCAGTTGTGGGGCCTGCTGGGCGCGCCGACCTCGCCGCTGAAACGGCTGCTGGAAGTCGTGACCGCCAACACGATGCTGATCGAGCCGCAGCAGCAGCCCGGCGCGGCCGACAAGGCGAAGGCCGCACTGAGCGGCACGCTCGGCACGCTGGGCAAGGTGTTCGGCAGCACGCAGCCGGCAGGTGCGGCGGCGCCGCCCGGAACGCTCACGACCCGGCACTTCGAATCGATCCACAAGCTCGTCACCGGCTCGCCCGCTCCGATCGACATGACGCTGCAGAAGTTCGCCAACCTGCAGGGCATTCTCGGCCAGATCAATTCGCTCGGCGGTCCGCCGCCGCTGGAAATGGCCACGCAGCTATCGACGGCCGTGCGGGATCTGGAAACGCATGCCAAGACGCTGCCGGGACCGGTCGCCGGTGTCGTGGCGCGCGCCACGGGCAGAGGCGCTTCGGTCGCCACCAGCAGCATCGGCAGCGATTTCTCCGCGCGCTATCGCCAGCAGGTCGTCGCCGAGTGCCAGGAGCTTGCGGCCGGCAAGTATCCGCTGGTCAGCGCCAGCGCGACCGATCTGCCGCTCGCCGACTTCGGCCGCATCTTCGCGCCCAACGGCACCTTCGATACGTTCTTCAAGGGCACGATGCTGCCGTTCGTCGATACCAATCGTCCGCAGTGGCGCTGGAAGCCGGAAGCCGCATCCATCGGCGGCGGCGCCATGGTTCCCGCACAGTTCCAGCGCGCCCAGCGCATCGGGCTGACCTACTTCCCCGCGGGCGCCGCGATGCCGGAGGTGCGCTTCACGGTGACGCCGGATGCGCTCGATGCCGGTGCGACGCGCATGACCTTCGAAGTCGACGGCCAGATGCTCGAGTACCGCCACGGTCCGCAACGCGCCATCGCCATGGTGTGGCCGGGCCCGTCGCCGGGCCAGGCCGCGATCACGATGGAAGAGAAGGGCGGCGGCCGGCAGAACATCGTCGAACAGGGACCGTGGGCGCTGTATCGATTGCTGGGCAAGGCCGAGTTCCAGGCACAGACCGAAACGCGCTTCCTCGCCACCTACACGCTCAACGGCAAGACCCTCCGGCTGATCGTGCAGGCGAACTCATCGCGCAATCCATTCGCGCGCGACGTGCTGCACGGCTTCAACTGCCAGGGCTGACGCGCATGTCGGGTTCGCGCATCGGCTGGTTCGGCAAGCTGCCCAGCCACGGGGATTTCCTGCAGCGGCGCGCGCCCGAAGAGTTCGTCAACACCTGGGATCCGTGGCTGCAGGAATGCATCGCGCAGAGCCGGCAGCAGCTCGGCCATGGCTGGCTGGATGTGTACCTGACGAGCCCGGTGTGGCGATTCTTCCTGACGGGCGGGGTGATCAGCGCGTCGAGCTATGCGGGCATCGTGCTGCCGAGCGTCGATCGGGTCGGACGTTATTTTCCGCTGACGGTCTTCTGCGAACTGCCGGCCGATCTGCCGCCGATGGCGGTGGTGATCCATGGCCGCGAATGGCTCAAGACCATCGAAGCGCTGGCGCTGCATGCGCTGCAGTCCGAAGACTTCGACATCGATCAGTTCGACGAGGCCGTGCAGGCGAGCGCGGAACCGCTGTCGAACGTCGAGCAGTATTACGGCATCAGCCTGGGCGATGGATTTCCTGCGGCATCCACGCACTGGCGCGTGCCGATGATCTCCGTCGATCGCGTGGCGGCCTCGCTGATCGATCCGCTGATGGAACTGGCGGGCCGTCATCTGCAGCCCATGTCGCTGTGGTGGACCGAAGGCTCCGAGGATGTCGGCGCGAGCTGCCTGCTGGTGAAATCGCTGCCGGAACCGCAACGGTTTTCGTCGATGCTCGACGGCAAATGGGAAGAGGGCGGCTGGGCGGGCGACGCCGGCGATCTGGTCCTGCAGCCCAAGGCCGAGTTCAGTTACGAGATCGCCTCCGGCGGCATCACGGACACCGGTCCGGTCCGCAAGATGAATCAGGACCGCTTCTTCGAACGCGCCGAAGACGGCGTCTGGGCCGTGGCGGATGGCATGGGCGGCCACAGTCGCGGCGAGTACGCGAGTCAGCTCGCGGTGGATTCGCTTGCATCGATCGAGCCGGCGGCGACCGTGAGTGCGGCGCTGCAGTCCGCGCGTGTTGCATTGGGCCGCGCGAACGACGATCTGGTCCGCGCTGCGCTGAGCACCTCGGCAGCGGATCGCAGCGGCAGCACCGTCGTCGTGCTGTGCATACGTCAGCAGGAGTGGGGCGTGCTCTGGGCCGGCGACAGCCGCGCCTATCTGCTGCGCGACGGCGCGCTGCGCGGGCTCACGCGCGATCACGCCGTCGGCGCCAATGTCGGCGAATTCGATGAACTGAATCCTGCCCCCAGCGGCGGCGAGCTGACGCGCGCACTCGGCGGCCATGAAACCCTGCTGCTGGATCACCGCACTGGTCATGTGCATCCCGGCGATCGTTTCCTGTTGTGCAGCGATGGCTTGCACGGCCCGCTGAATCATCAGCGGCTGCACGAGCTCCTCTCGGTTCCGGACGATCCGCAGACGACCGCCGCGCGCCTGCTGAAGGCCGCGATCGATGCGGGCTCGCGCGACAACATCACGGCGGTCGTCGTCGATATCGTCGCCGCCTGATTTTCTCTCCTGTGGGGCCGGCTTCAGCCGGCCTGAGCTTCTTCTGTAGGTCAGGCTTTAGCCTGACAGTTCTTCGGCCGGCTGAAGCCGGCCCCACAGTAAGGAAGAAAGAAGAAGCCTTCTGCGACAACTTCCCGCATCGCGACAGAACTCTCCTGTTGCGCCCTTTCGTACGGTTGATCGCCCCGACGCGCAGGTATGAAGTCCGGCGGTCGTCGCGAAGATGTACCAAAAGCCGGTTGCCGGGGAGGCACAAGAATGAAGGCTTGCGTGCGTGTCGCTGTGATGGCCGCCACGGTCGGCGTTCCGATAGCTGCGTGGGGTCAGTCCGCCACGGACGGCAGCCTGGTCGAACTGGCTGAACTGGCCGGCTTCAATGCCCTGGAACGGGCGGCCGCGCGCGCCAACCAGGCCACCTACAACCAGCTCGTCGGACCGTGTGCCAATGGCGCCGGTGCCCAGTGCAGCGACGGCGATCTGAGCGTGTTCCAGGAAACGCGCGAGCTCGTCGAGACGGCGAACGAACTGCTGGGCAGCGGCTCGACCCGCTACAGTCTGGGACTCGATGCGGAAGGACTCGGTTTCGCGTTGCGCTGGACTGCCGCGGAAGAAATGGCCGGGCAGGGTTCGGCGACGACACGATTCGCAGCGAGCCAGCTCTCGGCGCTCGCCACGCGCCTGTCGGTGCTGCGCTGGGGAGTTTCCGGACTGCGCACGGTCCGCAATGCCAGCGACGATCGCGACATCCTGCTCGCCGGCGCCGCCCGTTCGCTCGGTGCGGGCGCCAGCGCGGACGTGCCGGGAGACTTCAACCGCTGGGGTTCGTTCGTCGATGCCAGCTACGGCTACGGCTCGAAAGATCCCACCGATCTCGAAGACGCCTTCGATTTCGACGGTGAGGAAATCACCGTCGGCGTCGACTATCGCTTCAGACCATCGCTCGTCGCGGGCGCGATCGTCGGCTACTCCGCCAAGGAAATCGATTTCGATTCGTCGCTGAGCATCGTCGACGGCGGCATCGAATCCGACGGTTTCAGCGGCCTGGTGTATGGCCTGTGGGAAGGGACGAGCGCCTATGCGTCGGCCTCCGTCGGCTACCAGATACTGACGCACGACACGACGCGGCGTATCACGTATCCCTCGCAGAATCCGACCGTCCTGTCGGTCGACAGCACCGCCCGCAGCAAGACCGACAGCGGCACGCTCATGGCGACGGCGAATGCCGGTTATTCCTGGCGCCTGCGCGCGTTCTCGATCGACCCCGCACTCGACGTCGTCTATTCCGACACGACCATCGATGCCTTTACCGAAACGTCGATCGACAACCTGGGCAGCGGCGGCAACGATCCGTTCAATCTGCAAGTGGGAAAGCAGTCCATCGAATCGCTGGACGTATCGCCCTCGCTCAAGCTCCAGTACGTGTTCACGCCGTCGTTCGGCGTGATCATTCCCTATGTCGTCGGCCGCTATCACTTCGAGCTGTCGGACGATGCCCATGTGATCTCGACACGCTATGCCGATGCGCTCGGGCAGCTGTTCGGCAGCGGCGATACGGATTTCGCCGTGAGCACCGACGTTCCCGACGACGAGTACTACACGCTGGCCGGCGGCTTCACGGTCGTGTTGCCGCACGGGCTGAACGGCTTCGTGCAATACCTCGAAGTGTTCGATTTCGACGCCTACACCGACTCGGTCATCACCGCCGGTTTCCGTTTCGAATTCTGAAGGCGCGCCTCATGAAAACCAGAATCATCGGCGCCGCATTCGCTTCGATCTGCCTCGCCGCCTGCAGCGGCCTGAGCGACGTAGGCAACCAGGAGAGTTCGGACACGCCGCCCGATGCCATCGTCACCGTCATCGGCCAGCCTTCGACACGCAGCGGCGAAACCGTGACCGTGAAGGCGCGCGCCGGCAGCGAGCTGCTGCTGAGCGGCAAGGACAGTCGCGAGACGATCCTGCCCATCGTTTCCTTCGACTGGCAGCCGCGCAATGCGGCGGCGGAGGGCCTGCCCATCGTCAAGCGCAACAACAGCACCATCGCCTTCCAGATTCCGCCCGATTCCACGGCGATCGAGCTGCGGCTGGTGGTCAGGGATTCGGACGGTCGCAGCGATCAGCAGGACGTCACGATCCAGGTCGATCCGGTACCCGATCCGGATCAGTTCCTCAGCTACTTCGACGCGCCGACGACCTTCACCGTCGTTGCGGCGACCGCGACGGACTATCCGTC
Source organism: Povalibacter sp. (assembly GCF_036735925.1). Lineage (NCBI taxonomy): Bacteria > Pseudomonadati > Pseudomonadota > Gammaproteobacteria > Steroidobacterales > Steroidobacteraceae > Povalibacter > Povalibacter sp. Next base: position 12,253 of record NZ_DAINNK010000010.1, on the reverse strand, counting down.
CTGCACGACGCCAACCCAGACCGGCTGCCTGCGCGCGGACGAGCCATTCACGATCGATGTGGAAGCGCGCGCCAGCTACTGGGACATCGCCGGCCGGCGCAACGAGGGAGTCTCCGGCGTGCTCGTGTATTCGCGATCGTTTGCCGGGGCCTGGCTGAGCAGCCTGGGCAGCCGTCACGACTGCAACGCCATCGCCAATCCCGCCTTCGCGGTGCCGGTGCCTGCATTCGATGCCGACCAGATCGCGGCGCTGGTACAGAAGGCGGATGCCAATCGCGTCGTCGACGCGGCGCGCATCGATGAGGCCGTCGTCGCCGTATCCGTGCGCATCCACCAGGCCGCCAACAGTTCGATGCCCGCCGGCGCGGCACAGACATGCGTGCGCGAGTTCGGTGCCACACCCGTTGCCTTTGCAGGCGCCTCGCAGGTGTTGAAGAAGATTCGGGGAAGAATTCAGGCCCCGGCGGCCCCGGCGGTCGCGCTCGACTTCACGACGCGCGAACTGGCGGCCGCGATGTCCGCTGCCAGCCCGGCAACGGCAGCACGCACGCATGACACCTTCGATACCGCCACGGCGTATTACGCGACGATCGATCCGGACGGCGCGAAGACGACGTTTATCGGCTGGCTCAAGGCGAACGGATTCCTTGCAGCCTCGGCGACGACCATCGACTGGGCCGCCGTCGCCAGCGGTTCCGATGCGCATGCGATCTACGTCAACAACTTCGATCTCGGCTTCGGGCGCGACATGTACGCGCGCAGGCTCTGTGGCGCCGCAACGAATCCGCAGCCGGGCGATTGCGATGTCGCCTCGGTGGTCGTGAACTACGGCAGTCTCGAAGCGGCGGCCAAGAAGCTCGGACCGCAGCTGGCCGTGGCGATGGAATACAGCCGCACCGGCGATGGCGGCGAACGCTTCGTGAAGTTCTACACGTTCGCGCCGGATGTCCGCTGCGATCCCGCGCGTCCGCCCGCAGGCGGCTGTACGCAATTCAAACGCGTGCTGAGCGCCAACCTCGATGGACGCGGCGAGAAATACCTGCCGGGCGCATGCACGGTCTGCCACGGCGGCACGCCGCTGGGACTGGATCCGCAGAACCCCGCGCACTACGCCTCAGGCGGCAACGTCAACGCGGCTTTCCTGCCCTGGGACGCGAAGTCGCTGCTGTTTTCCGACGATACCGAGGCCGGCTTCGTCGACGACACCACCAATGCCGTGCACCACCAGCGCTGGCTCGATACGCGCCGCGCCAGTCAGGCCGCTCCCATCAGGGCGCTCAATCAGCTCGCGTACCTGACCTTTGTCGATCCGGAAGGGGGCGACCATCGCTTCGCGTTGTCTCGACAACTGGTCGAGGGCTGGTACTCGGGGCCAGACGGCGCCTTCAATCCGGACTTCGTGCCGCCGCAATGGAGCGTCGATTCGCGCCACGCGGCGTTGTATCGCGACGTGTTCGCGCAGAACTGCCGCATGTGCCACATCGCCCACGTGCCGAATCCGGCGGGCGCAGGCATGACCGGCTTCGATCCCTTCGACAAATGCGGGCCGGAGAGCGCCGCGACGGCCTACGCCGGTCGCGATCACCAGATCGCCTTCGGCTGTTACCAGCAGTTTGCGAACGCCGCCAACCTCGCGACCCGTGTTGCTGCGGGACAAATGCCGGACGCGCGCCTGACCATGGATCGCTTCTGGGTCAGCACCGGCAAGTCCGCGGCCCAGGCGCTCGCCGACCATCTCGACGTGCCGAGTAGCAGCCTGCGACCGGCAATCCGTCCGTCGATCGTCGACGCGGAGATCCAGCTCGCGGGCGATGCGACGGGAGCGCGGCAATCGTTCGATTCGGCGGGGCAGCTGCGTGTGGCGCGCCGTCATTCGCTCGCACGTCTGCGCGGCGAGATTTCCGGCGGACAGGGCGACTTCCTCTGGGCAGTGCAGACGCCCTCGGGCGCAGCAGCCAGCCTGTCCGCCCCGACGAGCCTGCTGCCGGCGCTGAGCCTCGATGCGGCGGGCCGTTACGCAGTCACTCTGAGCGCCGGTGGCTCGACGGCGAGCCGCGAAATCGTCGTACCCAACTGGGCTCCGACAGGCGTGGCGCAATCCCGCACCGTCGCGCCCGGCACGCCGAGCGTGACGCTCGATGTCATGGCAAATGCGAGCGTCATCCCGGATGGCGATACGACAGCCCCGTTGCCGCTGGCAGGGGCCGCCGGCGAGAACGGCGATGGGCCACATGTGCTGACGGTGTGCGCGAGCGATGCCGCCGCGGCTGCCTGTACCCTGACTTCATTGCAGACGCCACAGGGCGGACAGGCCGCCGTGGTCGCGGACCCGATGCTGGGCCGCAGTGTCATCCGCTACGTGCCCGCGGCTCCGGGCATCGACACCTTCCGCTACCGGATCGTCGATGTGGACGGCGATGGATCATCCACGACCTACGAAGCGTCAGTCCGCGTCATTCCCGAACTGATCGCGACCAGCCAGTGCGATCAGAGCACCGTGTCCCTCGGGCAATCGGGCGCGATCTCGCTTGCCGTCAGCGGCGGAGCGGTGCCGTATACGACCACATTCGCCGATCCGACGGGACTGACTGCAGGCGCCGGGCCGCTCGACTGGCGTTTCACTGCGCCGGCGGAGGCATCGCAGGGCAGTCCGAGAATATTCACGGGCCGTGTCTGCAAGTCCTACGCAGTGACGGACAGCACCACGCCAGCAGCCCAGCAGGCGCAGGCGAGGCTGACGCTGCTGGTGCGGCCGCGCGAACCCTGGATCGACAGCGCGAACGGGCAGGGCATCAGCAATCTGCTCGTGGCCAATCTGACCTGCACGCAGAGCTGCCACAACACCACGACGCAGCTCGGCGGACTCGACCTCACGGGGACGCCGTCGCAGGTATGGACCCGATTGCAGGCAAACGATCGGGTAAAGCCGTCCGATCCGCTGTCGAGTCGGCTGCTGCAGTGTCCGGGCAACGCCGGGGATGATTGCGCACATCCGTCGATCCCGGCCTTCGAGGACGATGCGAGTAATGACAACGACGTCTTCAGCCGCATCCTGCGCTGGATCAGGGAAGGCGCCGACGACAACGATGCCGCGGACCTGACCTGCGCTGCAGTGACGCCGTGTGCCGGACCGTAACGTACGTTGATTTCAGTTTCGTCATCCAGGGCACCGCATTTGTGCAATAGGCAGGTACGGCGGCTTGTCATATGCTGCGCCCATCGTGTGATGCGGATCGGCGTGCTGTATTCGTGTGACACGCATAACGGTACGGGCGGGTGGTGTCGGTTACAAAGCTCGTTCTGTTTACGACAGAGCGCAGGCGCCTAGAAGAGCATCAAGAAGCATGGCAGTCCTCGATATCGAATCCCTGCTGAATCCCATTTCGGATGACGCGCCATGCGGTCGCGATCTGGAATACGAAGAGCCGTTCCTGTCGCTGCAGGAACTGGCGCGCGGCAAACCGGAGCAGGTCATCGGGGACAAGGTCCGGCCGGCGCAGGATCCTCCCTGGCCCAAGGTCCGCGAAGCTGCCGAAGAGCTCTTCGGTTCGACCAAGGATCTGCGGGTCGCGGGCCTGCTGTACCTGTCGCTGCTCAAGACCGCCGGCCTCGAAGGATTCGAAGGCGGGCTCGGCGTCATGCGCGGCCTGCTGGAACGTTATTGGGACAACGTGTTCCCGATGCTCGATGCGGACGACGACAACGATCCGACGTTCCGCGTGAATTCGCTCGTGTCCGCGCTCGTCAGCGACGATGCGCTGGCGGCATTGCGTCTCGCCCCGCTGGTGGAGTCGCGGCAGTTCGGCAGGCACTCGTTGCGCTCGCACCGGATCGCCACGGGCACGCTCAACGTCGAACTGCCCGAAGGCACCGATCTCGCGCAGGAACTGGCGAAGATCGAAGGCGCTTTCGGCGACGTCGGCATCGAAGCCTTGACGGCAACCGCCGCCGCGATCACGGCGGCCGCCGACCATCTCAACGCCATCCAGCACGTGCTGCTGGACAAGGCAGACGGCATCCCCGACGACCTGAAACCCCTGGCGACCGACCTGCGGGAAATGAAGGGCCTGCTCGATGCGCAGCTCGCCAAGCGCGGCGGCGGCGAAGTGTCAGCCGATAATGCCGGATCGGCAGAAAGCGGCGGCAGTGCAGAAGGCGCACAGGGCGGCAGTCAACCGATCAGCGGCACCATCCGCAATCGGTCGGATGTCATAACGACCATCGACAAGATCTGCGACTACTATGCCAAGGCCGAACCCTCCAGCCCGGTCCCCCTGTTGCTGCAGCGGGCGAAGCGGCTGGTGGACAAGGACTTCATGGAAATCCTCCGCGACCTCACCTCGAGCGGCGCGTCAGAGGCGGAAGTCATTGTCGGTCTTGAGAAAAGGGAATAGTGCGGCGTAGAGTACCCGCCGGTTCCATCGGCGGTTTCGGACGTTGGCGTCACGCGCTGGTTCTGACGCAACTTCCTGCAACAATTTTTTTGCACCCCACCTGGGGCAGCTATCCGGGAGATTCGCGTGGCTAAAGAAAGCGGTCAGAAATTCATCGCGCGCAACCGTGCGCCGCGTGTGCAGATCGAGTACGACCTCGAAACCAACGGGGCAATGCAGAAGAAGCAGATCCCCTTCGTCATGGGCGTGCTCGCGGATCTGTCGGGCAAGTCGGCGGATGAACTTCCCGAGATCGAGCAGCGCAAGGCGCTCGAGATCGACATGGACAACTTCGACAGCCGTCTCAAGGCCATGAAGCCGCGCGTCACCTTCGCCGTGCCGAACAAACTCACGGGCGAAGGCCAGCTCGCCGTCGACGTGACGTTCGAGAGCATGGACGACTTCTCTCCGGCCGCCATCGCCAAGAAGGTCGAACCGCTGGCGAAGCTCCTCGAAGCGCGCACGCAGCTGTCCAACCTCGTCACCTACATGGACGGCAAGGCCGGCGCGGAAAAGCTGATCACCAAGGCACTGCAGGATCCGGCGCTGCTGCAGTCGCTGGCTTCGGCACCGAAGCCCGCTGAATAACGGCCGCAGATCCAGACCCCATTCCCGAGGAGTTTTACGATGGCCGAAGCCAAGAGCGCCGGACAGCAGCAAACCGGCACAGTCGAACTGGGCGACTTTCAGTCGCTGCTGACCAAAGAGTTTCGACCGAAGAGCGACCGCGCGAAGGAGCAGGTCGAGTCGGCGGTCAAGACGCTCGCCGAGCACGTCCTGCAGGACAAGGACCTGATCGCCGATGACGCGGTCAACTCGATCAACGCGATCATCGCGGAGATCGACAAGAAGCTCTCCGATCAGATCAACGAGATCCTGCACCACGCCGACTTCCAGCAGATGGAAGGCACCTGGCGCGGCCTGCGGCACCTGGTGTTCAACACCGAGTCCAGCGAGACGATGAAGATCAAGATCTTCAACGTCGGCAAGAAGGAACTGGGCAAGACGCTCAAGCGCTATCCCGGCACGTCGTGGGACCAGAGTCCGATCTTCAAGAAGATCTACGAAGAAGAGTACGGCACCATCGGCGGCGATCCGTTCGGCTGCCTGGTCGGCGACTACTATTTCGATCACTCGCCGCAGGACGTCGAACTGCTGCGCGGCATGGGCCAGATCGCCGGCGCCGCTCACGCGCCGTTCATCACGGCGGCTTCACCGACGCTGATGGGTTTCGATTCGTGGCAGGAGCTGTCGAATCCGCGCGACCTGACCAAGATCTTTTCCACGGGCGAATACGCCGCCTGGCGTTCGCTGCGCGACTCGGACGATGCCCGCTACATCGGCCTCACGATGCCGCGCTTCCTGTCGCGCCTGCCTTACGGCGCGAAGACCGAGCCGGTGGAAGAGTTTGCATTCGAGGAAGACACCGCCGCGGCCGATTCTTCCAAGTACACCTGGTCGAATGCCGCCTACGCGATGGCGACCAACATCAACAAGTCGTTCTCGATGTACGGCTGGTGCACGCGCATCCGCGGCGTCGAATCGGGCGGTACGGTGGCGGGCCTGCCGACGCACACGTTCCCGTCGGACGATGGCGGCGTGGACATGAAGTGTCCGACGGAAATCTCCATCACCGACCGTCGCGAAGCGGAACTGGCGAAGAACGGCATGATGCCGCTGCTGCACCGGAAGAACTCCGATGAGGCCGTGTTCATCGGCGCGCAGTCGCTGCAGAAGCCGGCGGAATTCGAGTCCGCCGAAGCGACGGCGAATGCCGCGCTCGCGGCGCGTCTGCCGTACATGTTCGCGTGCTCGCGCTTCGCTCACTATCTGAAGTGCATCGTGCGCGACAAGATCGGTTCGTTCAAGGAACGCGCCGACATGGAAAAGTGGCTCTCCGACTGGATCCTCAACTATGTCGACGGCGATCCGCAGAACTCATCCGAAGAAATCAAGGCGCGCAAGCCGCTGGCCGGCGCCGAAGTCGAAGTGAAGGAGATCGAGGGCAAGCCGGGCTACTACGGCGCGGTCTTCCGCCTGCGTCCGCACTACCAGCTCGAAGGTCTGACGGTGTCGTTGCGTCTCGTTTCCAGGCTGTCGGGTGGCAAGTAATCCGACACCGGGAAAGAGGGATTCACTTCACAACGATGATTGCATTGCTCGACTAACCTGCCTCCACGCTTTGAAGGAAGCGGTCAGGTGGTCGAAGGTTTTCAACGATTCAAGCCGACGAACGGAGCACAACAATGGCAATTGATTCATTTTTGAAGCTGGGCGCGCTGAAGGGCGAGTCGCAGGTCAAGGGTTTCGAAGATCAGATCCAGGTGCTGGCCTGGAGCTGGGGCATGTCGCAGAGCGGCACCACCCATACGGGCAGCGGCGGCGGCGCAGGCAAGGTGAACGTTCAGGATCTGAGCTTCACCCACTACCTCGATTCGTCGTCGCCTTCGCTGATGCTGGCCTGCTGCAAGGGCTCGCACTATCCGGATGGCACGCTGACGATGCGCAAGGCCGGTGGCGATCCGCTGCCGTACCTGGTCATCAAGCTGAAGGACATCATCGTCACGTCCGTCTCCGGCGGCGGCAGCGGTGGTGAAGATCAGCAGACCGAGAACGTCACGCTCAATTTCGCGTCGTTCGAAGTCAGCTACCAGCCCCAGGACAACAAGGGCGCCAAGAAGGGCGGCGCGATCGAAATCAAGTACGACATCGCGAAGAACGCCTGATCGTCCCGTTTCGATTTTTCTTCCAACCTGGCGCCCTTCAGTGCTTGCACTGAGGGGCGCCGTACTGAATGGATCCCGCCATGTCGCCTGAAGAAAGCGTGCGCGCCGGTAACCTTTCGCAGGCGCTGCAGGATCTGCAGCAGCGGGTCCGCGGCAATCCGGGCGACGCCAAGGCCCGCATCTTTCTCTACCAGCTGCTGGCGGTTCTCGGTCAATGGGAACGCGCCGCCACCCAGCTGAAAGTCGCCTCGGACCTCGAGTCCAGCAACCTCATCCTCGCGCAGGTCGGTCGTCAGGCATTGCAGGCCGAACAGCTTCGCGCCCGCGTGTTTGCCGGCGGCACGACGCCGCTGCTGATGGGCGAGCCGGAAGGCTGGGTCGCCTCGCTGCTCGAAGCGCTGCGCCTGTCCGCCGAAGGCCACTATGAAAAGGCCGCCGAGCTGCGCGGCCAGGCGCTCGAAGGTGCACCGACCGTGTCGGGCACGATCAATGGCGAAAGGTTCGAATGGATCGCGGATGCCGATTCGCGCATCGGTCCCTGTCTCGAACTGATCGTCGACGGCAAGTATTTCTGGGTGCCGTTCGATCGCATTAAATCGCTGCGAATGGAACCCCCGACGGATCTCCAGGACACCGTGTGGTTGCAGACGGTCGTGACCTGGACCAACCAGGGGCAGGTGCCGGCGCTGATCCCATCGCGCTACGCCGCGTCGGAAGGCAGCGATGACGACCTCATCAAGCTATCGCGCCGGACTGACTGGGTGGCGCATCCGGCCGATACGTATTTCGGTGTCGGACAGCGGATGCTGACGACCGATGCCGGCGAGTATCCCTTGCTGGAAGTCAGGGAGATCGCCTTCGACACGCCGACGGCCTGAAGACGGCCCAGGCGATGGCCGAACTACTTCAACAGGAACGACTGCAGCCCTCGCTGCTCGACCGTCTCACCGACGACGCGCCGGAAGCGCGCGAAGAGAGCCGCGACAAGCGTGTGCTCGGCCTGACCCAGTTGCGACAGAGCGTCCTGCGCGATGTCGGCTGGCTGCTCAATACGGTTCATCTGCAGGCGAGCCAGGATCTCTCCGAATGGCCGCAGGTAGCCAGTTCCACCGTCAACTACGGCATTCCCGATCTCGCCGGTTCGTCGGTCGCAGGCCGTAACACGCTCGCGCTCGAACGCGCGGTGCGACAGGCCGTGCTCAACTTCGAACCGCGCATCCTGCCGGACACGCTCAAGGTCACGGTGCGTATCGAGCCGGAGCAAATGACCCGGCACGCCATGTCGTTCATCATCGAAGGACAATTGTGGGCGCAGCCGGTGCCGCTGAGCCTGTATCTCAAGACCGAACTGGATCTGGAAACCGGTTCGGTCACCGTCGCCGAATCATCGCGCTGATCACGCCAACTCATGGATCCCAGGATTCTTCGTTACTACAACCGCGAACTGCTCCATGTGCGCGAGATGGGCGCGGAGTTCGCGCGCGAGCATCCGAAGATCGCCGGCCGGCTCGGGCTGGAAGGATTCGAATGCGCCGATCCCTACGTCGAACGCCTGCTCGAAGGCTTCGCGTACATGGCGGCGCGCGTCCAGCTCAAGATCGACGCGGAGTTTCCGACCTTCACGCAGCACCTGCTGCAGATGATCTATCCGCACTATCTCGCGCCGACGCCCTCGATGGCGATCGCGCAGTTCCAGCCGGACCTGAAAGAAGCGGGACTGGCGCTCGGCTACAAGGTGCCGGCCGGCACCGCGATGCGCTCGGTGATCGGCAAGGACGATCGCACGCCCTGCGATTATCGGACCGCGCACGATCTGCAGCTCTGGCCGCTCGAAGTGAAGGAGGCCAAGTATTTCAGCTCGACCGCCGGCCTCGCCGCGATCGGCGTGACGCCGGGCGAGGGCGTGCGCGCCGGACTGCGCATCACTTTCCGCACGACGGCGGGCGTGCCGCTGAACGAACTGCAGCTCGACGATCTCACGCTGTACGTGAACGGCGCCGATGCCTTGCCCGGCGCGCTCTACGAAGCCATCTTCGCCAACAACACGGGCTACCTGGTGCGTTCGCCGGGCGCGCGCGGCGTGGCGCATACGCGCGGACGCAGCGCCATCGCCCGCTGCGGCTTCGATGACTCCGAAGCGCTGATTCCGTATTCGCGGCGCTCGTTCCAGGGCTACCGGCTGCTGCACGAATACTTCGCGTTTCCGGAACGCTTCCTGTTCGTTCGGCTGCAGGAACTGGGCTCGGCCGTCCGCGCGCTGAACGGCAATGAATTCGAAGTGATCATCCTGCTCAACCGCGGCGTGCCGTGGATGGAGGGCGCGGTCGCCGGCGAGAATTTCCGGCTCTTCTGCACGCCCATCATCAACCTGTCGGAGAAGCGCGCCGATCGCATCCATCTCGATGGCGTGCAGCACGAATACCAGGTGATCGCCGACCGCACCCGACCGCAGGATTTCGAGATCTACGAGATCCTGCGCGCGGAAGGTTACGGTTCGGGCACCGAGCCCGAAGTGTTCTTCGAGCCGTTCTATGCGAGCACCGAAGCAACCTGGCACGGCCGGCAGAAAGCATTCTTCACCCTCCGTCGCGAACCGCGCGCGCTGTCGACCAAGCAGCGTTCGCAGGGGCCGCGCTCCAGTTACATCGGCAGCGAAGTGTTCGTGTCGCTGGTCGACGCGGACCAGGCGCCGTATGCGAGCGACCTGCGACAGCTCGGGCTGTACGTGCTGTGCACGAATCGCGATCTGCCGCTGCACATGCCGATCGGCAAGGGACAGACCGACTTCACCGTCGACATCGGCGCACCGCTGACGTCGATCCGCTGCGTCGCCGGGCCGACCAAGCCGCGCGAATCGAGCGTTCAGGGCGAATACGCGTGGCGCATGCTCAGCCACCTGTCGCTGAACTACCTGTCGCTGCTCGAATCGTCGGCGAAGGAAGGCGCCTCGGCGCTGCGCGAACTGCTGCTGCTCTACAGCGATCCGCATGACACGGCCGTGCAGCGACAGATCGACGGCGTGCGCGACATCCTCGCGCGGCCGACGACCGGCCGGCTGCCGGCGACGGGACAGGTGTCGTACGTGCGCGGGCTCGACATCCAGCTCACCTGCGAGGATGCGGCGTTCCAGGGGCAGGGGCCGTTCGTGCTCGGCGCCGTGCTCGAAGAATTCTTCCGGCGCCACGTGGCGCTGAACAGCTTCACGCGCCTGACGCTGAAGACAATCAACCGCGGCGAGGTAATGCGATGGCCAGCGAGACAGGGCCAGCGACAGATCCTCTGACGCAGCTCGCCGACCTGCTGGCGCGGCCGCATGAATTCGATTTCTTCGAAGCGATGCGGCGCGTCGAATGCGCCTGGAACGAGCTGCCTCGTCTCGGCACGGCGGCGCGACCGGCGGACGAACCGCTCCGGCTCGGGCAGCGCGCGTCGCTGGAATTTCCGGCATCGATGCTGGCCAGCGTCGAACCGATCGAAGGCAATCGTCTCAAGATCCTCGGCTACTTCTTCGGCCTGTTCGGTCCGCACGGCCCGTTGCCGCTGCATCTCACCGAATACGTCCACGATCGCATCACGAATGCCCGCGACAGTACGCTCGCGGCGTTCGCCGATCTGTTCCATCACCGCATGCTGGAGCTGTTCTATCGCGCCTGGGCCAACGCGCGCCCGACCGTGCATTTCGATCGTCCCGAGCAGGATCAATTTGCAGGATACGTAGCGGCCCTGGCCGGCTTCGCCAGCCCCGCGTTGCGCAATGCCGATGCCTGGCCGGATCGCGCCAAGCTCTATTTCGCCGGCACGCTGGCAGCGAGCACCCGGACGCGCGAAGGGCTGGAATCCATGGTCGCGGCGTACCTGAACCTGCCGGTGCGCGTCGAAGAATGCGTGGGCGAATGGCTCGCGGTGGTGCCGTCGGAGCGGATGCGGCTCGGCGATCCCGACACCGGCCTGCTGGGACACAACGTGCTCGGCAGCCAGGTGTGGAGCGCGCAACACAAGATCAGGCTGGTGATCGGACCGGTGGATATCGGCGACCTGATGCAGTACCTGCCCGGCAGCCCCAGCCTGGACCGCCTGCGTGCGGCGGTGATGAACTATCTCGGCTTCGAATACGCCTGGGATATCCAGTTCATCGTGCACCGCTCGCGCGTACCCGGCGCCCGGCTCGGCGAGTTCGGCCATCTGGGATGGTCGAGCTGGATGGCGTCGCCGATGTCGGCCGGCGATGTGGACGATGTCATCATCGACGTCTCGGAGCAGCCGATCGCGGCGTAACAGAACATGTGAAGCGACGGCACGCAGTGCCGTCCTCGCAGGACAAGAAATCGAATCGACCAGGAGTAAAGATCATGGCGGAAATCAGTCGCGGCGCATTGTTCGGCAAACTGAACAAGGTCGCCTACAAGGCCATCGACAGCGCAACCGTGTTCTGCAAGCTGCGAGGCAATCCCAGCGTGGAACTGACGCACTGGATCCACCAGATCCTGCAACTGCAGGACTCGGATCTGCATCGCATCCTCAAGCAGTTCGCCTGCAATCCGGCGCGCATCGCCGAAGGCATCACCGATGCGCTGGAACGCCTGCCGCGCGGCGCGAGTGCGGTCGATCTGTCGTCCAACGTCGAAGAGGCGGTGGAGCGCGGCTGGGTCTACGCGACGCTGATGTTCGGCGAGGCGCAGGTGCGCACCGGCTACCTGATCGTCGGCATCCTCAACACGCGTCACCTCAAGAACGCGCTGCTGCAGATCTCTCCCGAGTTCGAGAAGATCAAGCTCGAATCGCTGAGCGACAATTTTGCGCAGATCGTCGGCGGCTCTCCCGAAGATGCCCAGAGCGCGAGCGATGGCTTCTCGGTCGGCGGGGGCGCCGCGCCGGGTGAAGCCAGCGGTGCGGTGCCGTCGGCGCAGCTCGGCAAACAGGAAGCGCTCAAGCAGTTCACGGTCGATCTCACCGAACAGGCGCGCAGCGGCAAGCTCGATCCGATCGTCGGTCGCGACAACGAGATCCGCCAGGTCGTCGATATCCTCATGCGCCGGCGCCAGAACAATCCGATCCTCACCGGCGAGGCGGGCGTCGGCAAGACGGCGGTCGTCG
>NZ_DAINNK010000009.1:14477-90937 GCF_036735925.1 Povalibacter sp. | reverse complement strand
GAACGTCTATCACACGCTGGTGTGACGGACCTGTGGGGCCGGCTTCAGCCGGCCTGAAAACAGTCAGGCTAAAGCCTGACCTACAGTCGGAGGCCGGCTGTGACCGAAGGGAATCCCGCGGGAAAGCCGGCCCCACAGGCAGAACGAATCCCCTGTCGGTCACGGTCTTTCGCGACCTCCCGTCTCACTCGCAATACGACTTGCACTCCCGCATCTCGTCCAGGCACATCCGGTCCGCTTCGCGTGCGTTGTTGTCGCAATCCTGGCGGCGCGAGGCGACGTTGCCGCTCAATACGTTCACACAGGCGTTGTAGCGTGCGCTGATGCGCGCGAGGCAGGCACTGCGATCTCGCGCGTATTCGCAGCGCGCCTGACCATAGAACGAACAATCTGCCGACGCCGCGTTCGCGCCGGGCGATGCAGTGAAGCCGCCAGTGGCGCCGAAGCCGACGGCACGCATGCAGTCCTGCTTGCCGCGACGATTGATGCTGCGGCACTCGCCGTCCGAGCGTTCGCATTGCGCGAGGCATTCCTGGCGACGGATCTGTGCGGAGTTGTCGACTTTTGCAACTCGCACCGGCGCTGCAGCAACGGGTGTTTGCTCCGCGACGACGGGCGTCGCTACCGGCTCGGGTTGCGCCTGCACCGGTGCGGTCGTTTCGGCCGCCTGTGCGGGCGGCCCCTGTGTCGATGCGATCTGTGTCGATGCGATCTCGGCAGGAGGTTGCTGCGGCGGCTGCGTGCCACTGGTGTCGACAGGCACGGCAGTGCCAGTGCTTGCCGGCGGCGCAACGGTTGCGACAACCGTCGGCTGTTCACGCGTCATGTAGTAACCGCCGGCAGCCGCGGCGGCGACGAAGCCCAATCCCAGCACGATCCACACTGCCGCCTTGCTGCCACTGCTCTTCGGCGCCTGCAATTCAGACAGGAACGCATCCAGCGACGTCCAGCGGTCATCCGGCCGCGGCGACATCGCACGCATCACGGCCTGCGCGTAGCGCAACGGTACGTCGCGACGCACTTTCTCCAGCGGCTTGACCGCGCCCATCGGAATCGTGCCGGTCAGCAGCTCGTACATCACCACGCCGAGCGCGTACAGGTCGGCGCGCCAGTCCACTTCCTTCGCATCGAGCCGCTGCTCCGGCGCCATGTAGTACGCGGTGCCGAGCGTCATGCCCGTCTGGGTGAGCTGCGAGTTGCTGTAGGCGCGCGCGATGCCGAAGTCCATCAGCTTGAGGGTGCCGTCCTCGGACAGCCAGATGTTTTCCGGCTTGAGATCGCGATGCACGATGTAGCGATGCGCGTAGCGCAACGCGTCGATGAGCTGGCGCGCGATATCGGTGACTTCGGCGACGCTGAACTCGCGCCGCGCCTGGTTGTAGTCCTCGATGCGCTGGCGCAGGGTCTGGCCCTTGAGCCGTTCCATCGACAGGTAGTAGTGACCGCCCGCCTCGCCCACGTCGTAGACGCGCACGATGTTCGGATGCGAAAGATTGCTCGACACCTTGGCCTCGGCGAGGAAGCGTTCCTTGGCCGCGGTGCTGAAGGAAAGATCCTGGCGCAGCACCTTGATGGCGACGTCTTCGCTGCGCAGCCGGTCGCGCGCCGCGTAGACGTACCCCATGCCGCCCTGCCCCAGCCGTTCGCCGATCTCCAGGCGGCCCGACAGCACGGCGCCGGTGTCCATGCGCACGAGCGTCGAATGCACCGCGGGCGAGGGCGCGCTGTCGTCGCGCATCATGGTTGCGCTGCTGTCGTCGACCGGAACCCGCGTGTAGCGGCCGGACTCCGTCAGGAATTCGTAGGCTTCGACGATGGCGGACAACGCCGTCTGATGCTGCAGGCGCTCGGTGTCGGTCTGCGCACCGACCAGCTTTTCCTGGATCGTCGACAGCCGCTGGCCGTAGGCGCGTGTCACGCCGGCGGCGTCTTCGCTGCCCGTGAGGCCGAGGCGGGCCAGCGCTGCACTCTTGTCCATTCAGGCTTCCTGGTTCTTTGCTGTGTAGGAACGGTGAGGGCTCTGCATCGCCTTCTTGCTGTGGGTGCGGGCTTCTGCCCGCACCGGGCCGGCTGAAGCCGGCCCCACAGTGAACGGGGAGATAGCACAAACGCCAGCATAAGGGAGCGGCCCCTGCCCGTTTTCTTACGAATGACGACGGAACAGGTCGGCGGCCTGGCCGCGCGAATCGCAGTCGAGCTTGTCGAGGATGTTGGCGATGTGGCGCTTCACGGTATGCAGGCTCAGCGACAGCGAGCGGGCAATGTGCTTGTTGCTGGCCCCGGCGGCCACCTCGCCCAGGACTTCGAGCTCCCGTTCCGACAGGGCAGCGAGCAGCCCCTTTCGCTGCGCCGGCTCCGCCTCCGGCAGCTCGACCCAGCGGCCGAGCGTTTCCAGCAGCTGGGCGTGTTCGGGCGACTTCTTCTGCTGCGCCGGGACGAGTTCGAGCAGTTCGTTCACGACCTTGCGCGATTCGAGCAACAGCAGACCGACCGCGCGCTCGCGAATGACTTCGTCGTACGCCGGCTGGAACAGTGTCCACGCCTCGGCCTTGCGACCCTGCATGAGCACCGCGTAGCTCAGGTTGATACGCGCGTCGGCGTAGATCATCGGCATGCGGCACTGATCGTAGGTCGTCAACGCTTCGCGCAATGCGCCTTCGGCTCGCCGCCAGTCCTTGTCGAGCAAGGCATCGAGACCGCGTACCGTGGCCGCCGCGCTTTCCGTGAACGGCCATTCGCCCGGCATGATGGGCGCCGTCAGGTACGGCAGCACTTCACGGAACGCGGCGACCTGATCGAGCAGCCAGCACGCACGCCCCAATGCGTGGCGATAGGCACGCAGCCACACGACGTTGTGCCCGGCGAGCTCCGCGATCTGCAATCCCTTGATGTGCGCATGCATGATGCTCATGGCGCGCTCGGGATCGCCGAGTACGACGCTGGTGATGGCGCGCAACTGACCCAGCCGCTCGATGGCCAGACGCACGCCACCGAACTGATGCTGGATCACTTCCGCCTGCGCCAGGGTGTCGAGCAGTTCGGCGCGACGGCCGCGCCAGAGATGCGCCCACGCCCCGATGGTGAGAGCGGAAATGTGCCAGGGCAGCGGCTGGCTGCCGCGCACGAGCTGGAATGCAGTGAAGAACCGCTCGAAAGTCTCGGCGATCCCCGGGATGCCGATCAGCACGCAGTGGATGCGATCGGCCGTGTTGGCGCAGATGGTCGGATCGCTTTCCACGAGCGTCACGAAATCGCGCATGTAGCTGGCGACCGCGGGAAGATCGCCCGACGGCGTCGCGCACCATGCGCGCTGCATCGCGAGTTCCGCCTTGCCCTGTTCGTTGAGCGGCAGCTGCGCCGCCTGTTCGATGCGCTGACGCGCTTCTTCGCGGGCGCCCGATGAGTTCAGCGCATCGACCAGGTGGAACAGCGCGGTGACGCGATCGGGCAGATCCTCCGCTGCCGTGAGCCCGTCGACCGCCGGCGTCAGCTCGCGCCGGGCACGCGGCCAGTCCCAGCGGAACCAGGCGCAGGTGCCGCGGATGTAGCGGATGCGGGCATTGCCGGCGCGGACGTGTTCGGGAATCGCATCGATCCAGCGTTCGACGGTGGCGATACCGCCGTGCGCCAGCCGCTCCTGCGCCGCCTCGGCGATGCGGGCCATCGCTTCTTCCCAGCGCTGCGCCACCAGCAGGTGATAGATGGCGCGCGACTGTGTGCGTTCGACCTTGGCCGTCAGCTCATGCAGTTCGCGCTTCAGCTCCGGATGACGGCGCGCCAGCTCCGCTTCGAGGAAGTCGCGGAACAGATCGTGAAAGCGCAGCACCGGCGCCATCTCGTCGATGGCGGTCAGGAACAGGTTGCGTCGATACAGCGACTCCAGCACCTGTCGCGCATCGGTACGGCCGGTCAGCACCGAGCACAGATAGGGGCTCAGTTCGATCAGGATCGAGCTGCGCAGGACGAAGTCCTGCAGGTCTGCGGGCAGTTCATCCAGCACTTCCTGCGCGAGGTACGCGAACAGGTGCCGGTTCGAATCGTTGCTGTCGGCCTTGCCGAGCAAGGCGGGTGCGGCGCGCGATTGCAGCACCAGCAACAGTCCCGCGGCCCAGCCCTGCGTGCGCTGCATCGCCTCCTGCACCGCTGCCGTATCGAGCGTCTTGCCGAACTTGGCCATCGCGAGCGCGGCCGCATCCTCGGCGGTGAACTGCAGATCGGCGGGCGTGAACCACCCGAGTTCGCCGTAGGCACGCCAGCGCGCCAGCGACAGCGGCGGTTCGATGCGGGTGCCGAGCACGAGGGTGACGTGGTCGGGCAACCGTTCGATCAGCGAATCGAGCAGCTCGTAGGCTTCGGTCTTTTCGATGCGGTGCAGATCGTCGAGGACGATGACGATGCGTCGCGCCACGCTCGTGCACAGCGCATTGACCAGTGCCGCCAGCGCCGCACGCGTCTGGGCGCGCGAAGCCGCAACGCTGTCGACCAGCGCGCGCGGATCCGCGTCCCAGCTGAGTTCGAGCGGTTCGAGCGCCTGCAGCAGCGCGGCGAACAAGCGGTTGGTGTCGTTGTCGTCGTTGTCGATGGTCAGCCACACCGCGGTCGTCTCGGCGGGCGGATCGGACATCCATTGCGCCAGCAACGTGGTCTTGCCGGAACCGCCGGGCGCGCAGACGAGCGTCACCGGATTTTCATCGATGGATCGCGACAGGCGCTCGAGCAATGCAGGGCGGGTCAGGATGTCGCGGCGCACGCGCGGTGCGCGGAACTTGGTCAGCGCGACGAGGTTCCACTGGCCCGTCGTCCCGAGGGTATCGACGCTTTCCGGATTGGCGACCATGCGAGCGGCTGAGCTGTTGGTTATTTGCCGGGTATTGTCAGACAGGACATTCGGACACTGCAATCTTCCTGTGGGTCAGGCTTCAGCCTGACTCCGCAAGGCCGGCTAAAGCCGGCCCCACAGGAAGAGCTTCTTCTGTGGGTCAGGCTTCAGCCTGACTCCGCAAGGCCGGCTGAAGCCGGCCCCACAGGAAGAGCTTCTTCTGTGGGTCAGGCTTCAGCCTGACTCCGCAAGGCCGGCTGAAGCCGGCCCCACAGGAAGAGGGAGCCACAACGTCGCCACCAGCCCGCCGCCCGGCCGGTTGGCCAGCGAAATCCGTCCCCCGTGCGCTTCCACGACTTCGCGGCAGATGGTCAGTCCCAGCCCTGCGCCGGAGGGTTTGGTGGAATAGAACGGCAGCAGCGCGGAACGCAGGACGTCATCCGTCATGCCCGAACCGCGATCCATCACCTGCACCCGCCAGCCGCCGGCCTGTTCGGCCACGTGGACGTCGATGCTGTCGTCGGGCGCCCCGGCCTCGCGCGCGTTCTTCACCAGATTGATCAGCACCTGTTCCATCTGGGTGGGATCGAACACGGCCGTGCGGTGCGACGGCGCCTCGACCAGCCGGAAATTCGCGGTCTGCTGCAGCGAGCGCAGGAACGACGGCCAGTCCACTTCCTCGGGCTGCGGCCGCGGCAGCTTGGCGAAACGCGCATAACCGTCGATGAAGCTGTGCAGGTGCTTCGCCCGATCCTCGATGGTGCGGAAAATGCGCTCGAACTGGGCCGGCTCGGGATGTCCGGCGAGCTGCCGCCCCGAATGCGCGAGCGAGGAGATCGGCGCCAGGGAGTTGTTGAGTTCGTGGGCAATCACGCGGATGACCTTCTTCCAGGTCTCGACTTCCTGCCGCGACAGTTCGCGCGTGAGCTGCTTCAGCAGATACAGCCGGTGCATCTGGCTGTTCAGCAGGAAGCCGCGCTGCGACAGGTGATAGATCTCGGATTCGCCCTCGGTCTCGACCGTGAACAGCGAATCGCCTTCGGTGGCGACCGCCTGACGCAACGGCTCGGGCGCCGACTGCAACAGTTCGGCGAAGGACAGGCCTTCCAGCTTGCGGCCGCCGAGAAATGCCTGGCGCGCGGCGACATTGCTGTAGACGACGCGTTCGGCGGCATTGGTGAGCACCATCGACAGCGGCGTCGCCTGAATCACGGTGTCGAGCAGCAGTTCGCGCTGATAGAGCGACTGCCGTTCGGATCGCAGCAGGGCGCCGAGCCCGTTGTAGCTTTCGACCAGCGCGGTCAGTTCCGGATGCGAAGACGGCGCGATGCTCACGCTGAAATCGCGATCCTTCATGCTGACGATGCCGTCGCTGATCGCCTGCAGCGTGTTGCGATAGGGCCGCGTGAGGTAGCGCGCGCAGAACAGACTCAGCATCACGACGACGATCAGCGTGGCGAGCCCCGCCATGAACCGCGAATCGAGCCAGTCGTCGAACAGCACGTAGATCGCCACGGCCGCGATCGTCAGCAGGGCGCAGAGCAGGGCGAGCCTGCCTTCGAAGGAAAAACGCATGGCGGGATAGTGCGGGCTCTGGTGAGGGCGTGACAAGAATCGGCAGTGCTCTCCCTCTTCTCTGTGATTTCTTGCTGTGGGGCCGGCTTCAGCCGGCCTCTGAGGAGTCAGGCTAAAGCCTGACCTACAGGCCCGACTTTGGAAAAGGCCGGCTGAAGCCGGCCCCACAGCAGGAAATTCCTACTCCCGCCCGCCGACCTCCTTGAGCCCGAGCTTCTCCATGCGTCGATACAGGGCCTGACGGCTCAATCCCAGTTCGCGCGCTGCGCGGGCGATGACGCCGCGGGCGCGGGCCAGGGCCTGTTCGATTTCGGCGCGGTCCGGCTCGCGTTCGAATTCCGGTTCCGCTGCGGAGGCGACGGCTTCGAGCCCCAGGTCGGCCGGCGTGATCTGCGGGCCGGTCGAGAGCAGGCAGGCGCGGCGAATCGTGTTCAGCAGCTCGCGAACGTTGCCGGGCCAGCCATGTGCGAGCAACGCGCGTTCGGCCGCGGCATTCAATTCCCGGCCTTCGAGGAAATGCCGGGTCAGCGGCAGGACGTCGTCCGGACGCTCCGCGAGCGGCGCCACCTTCAGTTCGATGACGTTGAGCCGGTAGAAAAGGTCTTCGCGGAAACGGCCTTCAGCGATGGCGGCGCGCAGGTCGGCGTTGGTCGCGCTCACGACGCGCACCTTCACTCTTCGCGTCACGCTGCTGCCGAGACGCTCGAACTCACCCGTCTGCAACACACGCAGCAGCTTGGCCTGGCCTTCCAGCGACAGGTTGCCGATCTCGTCCAGAAACAGCGTACCGCCGTCCGCGGCCTCGAACCGTCCCTGCCGCGCCTTGACGGCACCGGTGAACGCGCCGGCTTCCGCGCCGAACAGTTCGGCTTCCATCAGATCCCTGGGCAGGGCGCCGACGTTCACCTTCACGAACGGTCCGCTGCGCACGGATGAATTCGCCTGGATGATGGCGGCGATGATTTCCTTGCCCGAACCGTTCGGGCCCGTGACCAGCACGGGCACGTCCGCCGGTGCGATGTGCGTCGCCTTCGTGACCACGTCGCGCATCGCATCGCTTTCGAACACCAGTCCGCACAGATCGAATCGCGCTGCCAGTGCAGCCCGCGACTCGGCGCGCTTGCGCACCGCGCGCTCGCGCTCCACCGACAGGCGCCGCAGGTCGAGCAGGTTGCGCACCGTCGTCAGCAATCGCGCATCGTCCCAGGGCTTGGCGAGATAGTCCGCGGCGCCGGCCTTCACCAGTTCGACCGCGGTTTCCAGGTGCGTCCAGGCCGTGAGCAGCACGATGGGAACCGACGGATTGCGCTCGCGGATCGCATGAAACAGCGCGATGCCCTCCTCGCCCGAGGTCGCTTCCTTCCTGAAGTTCATGTCCTGCAGGACCAGGTCGATCTCGTGCGAGACCAGGGCGCGCATGCCCTCCTGCGGTCCATTGGCGCCGATGACGCGATGTCCCTGCAGCGACAGCAGCACTTCCAGCGCGGTGCGGATCGCGTCGTTGTCGTCGATGATGAGGATGGTGGGCATGGGAGCAGGCTACTGGCTACTGGCTACTGGCTACTGGCTACTGGCCGGAGTGTGCGGCGGTTCGTTGCCGGTTCCAACTCACACGGTGCGCGTCGCGATTGCGGGTGGGATCGCGGCGGCACGGCGCGCCGGAACGAAGACCGCGATCTGTCCGAGAATCCATAGCAATCCGACGCCGGCGATGACGTACATCGGCTGCAGGGGCGGCAGCGAGTAGGCAGTGCTCAGCCAGTGGCTGAACGCGAACGCCAGCAACGCGCCGAGCGCGACGCCGCCGGTGGTCAGCAGCCAGTTCTCGATCATGAAATAACGAATGATGTCGATGCGCCGTGCACCGACCGCGCGACGCGTGCCGATCTGCTTGGTGCGGACGCTGACATGGAAGCTTGCGAGGCCCACGATGCCGAGCGCCGTCACGCACACCATCAGCCCGATGATGACGCTGAGGAACGCGACCATGCGGCTGTCGGCGCGATAGCTGCGCTCGACCCAGTAGGTGTGCGGACGCACCCATGTCACGGCGCGGTTGAGATTCGACTCCGACAGCTTCTTCTCGATCTCGGCCACCAGTGCATCACGCTGGCCCGGCTCGGTGCGGATCGCATAGCGCACGGTCGGTCCGTTGGGAATGCGCGGCTGGAACATGACCATGGAAGGTTTCTCGAAGCTCACCCAGGCGCCGAGCATGTTTTCCATCACGCCGACGACGGTCGCGGACTGGCCGAGCGTGTCATAGACCGTCCGTCCCAGCGCCGGCTCCTTGCCGAACAGACTCTCGGCCACATCGCGCGTGACGATCACCGCAGGCACGAAGTCCGAGTTGTTGGGACTCGGGTTGTACTGCACTTCCTGTTCGGTGAACGCGCGCCCTTCGATCAGCTTCACGCCGAATGCATCGACGCCATGCTCATCGAGGAAGTACAGGTTGGCAACCGTGTTCGACTTCTGCGGATCCGGCGTTTCGCCGAACTGCGACTGCATGCCGCCGCCCGACATCGGAATGCCGTTGGTCGACGTCGCCGACACCACCCCCGGAATCGCGCGCAGCATGTCGAGATCGCGCTGCACCGTGTCGCGATGATCGTAGTTCGGCCCGAAGCCGTAGCTCTGCACGAAGATCAGGTTGGCCGAATCGATGCCCGGCGGCCGGCCGATCTTTTCGACGCGCTGCATGATGATGAACACGGCATTGGCCACGACGGCGAGCGTCAATGCGATCTGCAATCCGACCAGGAATACGCCGGTCTTGTTGCGGAGCATGGCGCTGAGGATGGGACGGAATTCCATGGGAACCTCGAAAAATGGCTGCTGGCGACTGGCTACTGACAATCGGCCCGAACAAGACTGTCGTTGTCACATGCGGCTCATCCTGACTCTGGCCAGCCGCCAGTAGCCAGATGCCAGCCGCCCTCTCACTGTGTCTTCAGATAACTCGCCGGCTGCACCCGGCACACCCGCCACGTCGGATACAAGCCGGCGAGCACGCCGGAGGCGATGGCGATCGCCAATGCAATCAGCGCCATCGTCATGTCCAGATGCGTGAGCGCGTCGTAGTTCTCGTAGAGCCGGCGCACGCCCAGCAGGCCGAGTGCCGCGAGACCGATACCGAGCGCACCGCCGGCAATGCCGATGACGCCGACTTCGATCAGATGCTGCTGGAACACGGCTTTGCGCGTTGCGCCGAGCGCGCGGCGCAGGCCGACCAGCGGCGCGCCGCCCAGGAACTTGGCGAGCAGCAGCCCGATCATGTTGAGCAGGCAGACCGCGAGGAACATGAACGACAGACCGACCAGCACGCTGTTGTCGCGTTCGACCACGCGGTTGACCTTCAGCCACTCGTCGGGATGGCGCAGATGATTGTTGAGCGGCCGTTCGAAGCGGCCGAGCTTTTTCTGCTCGCGCACGTAGTTGTCGATGAAGCTCTGATACGCCTCGGCCTGGTTGCGATCCTTCAGCTCCACCCAGTACTGGATCCACACGCAATCGCTGTTGAGGAAGTCCTGGAACGAATTCAGCGGCTGGGCGCGCCAGCAATTGATGTTACCTGCACTCTGTACCTCGTCGTCGATGCCGACGCTGAAGGGCACATAGGCTTCCTCGACATCCCTGAAGGAGCCGTTGTTGAGATCGTAGAACTTCGGCGTCACTTCCCAGTGCGCCAGCACGCCGATGACCTTGTAGTCCTTGCCATCGAGACGCACCGGGCGGCCGACACTGTCCTCGCCGCCGAACACCTTGTCGTTGGTTTCCTTCGACAGCACCACGACGCGCTGCGAACCGCGATCCGCATCCGCGCCCCAGCCGCCGCCATACTGGAACGGCACGTCGAACATCGGGAAGAAATCCTTCGTGGTCAGGCGCGCTTCGATCAGGAACGGCTTCACGCCGGTCGCCGGATCGCCTTCGACCACGAACGGTCCCTTGCGCATGGCGACGTGGCGTACGGGAATGTCCGATTCCTGCAATGCCATCGCATCGCGATAGGTGAGATCGGTCGGCGGAAGTTCCGGCTGCTTGTCGTCCCACGGCTGGTTGGGATCCCAGTTGTCCAGCGTCACCGAATACAGCACGTCGTTGCGATGCTCGATCGGATTGCCCGACATCAGCCGGTACACCGTGAGCGTGGTGATGCACACGCCGACGCCGAGCGCGATCGCGCCGATCATCAGCGCCGCAACCACCGGCGTGCGACGCAGGCTCTTGAGGGCGAGGCGGAAGTAATAGGTGAACATTGTTTCTGTGCTCTCTCGGCTTTCTCTTCCCCTCCTCCGCGCAGCGGGGGAGGGCCAGGGTGGGGGCTTCTCTTACACCCCCGCCGCCATCGCTTCAGGCCGTATGAGCGGCTTCGCCGCAAACGGCTGCAGATCCGTCACCTGCCCGTCCATCACATGCACGTTGCGATGCGCGCGCCGCGCCAGTTCCGGATCGTGCGTCACCATCACGATGGTCGTACCGCGACGATTGATGTCTTCGAGCAGATCGACCACCTGCCGCGCCATCAGCGAATCGAGATTGCCGGTCGGCTCGTCCGCCAGCAGGAACCGCGGCGAGCCGGCCAGCGCACGCGCAATCGCTACGCGCTGCTGCTGCCCGCCGGAGAGCTGCGCGGGAATGTGTTTCATGCGCGAGGCGAGGCCCACGAGTTCCAGCGATTCGGTGATGCGCTTCTTGCGCTCCGCCGCGTTGAAGCCGCGATACCGCAGCGGCACGTCGACGTTGTCGAACAGGTCCAGGTCGGGAATCAGGTTGAAGCTCTGGAAAATGAAACCGATCTTCTGGTTGCGGATGCGCGAGCGCGCGTCGTCCGACAGGCGGCTCACGTCCTCGCCATCGAGCTTGTAAGTACCGCTGTTGAAGGTCTCCAGCAGGCCTGCGATGTTGAGGAACGTCGTCTTGCCCGATCCGGACGGACCGGTGACCGCAACGAATTCGCCTTCCTTCACGAGCAGATTGAAATCGCGCAGTGCATGGGTCTCGATGAGTTCGGTGCGATAGACCTTGCTGATGTTCTGCATGTGGAGCATTGGCATTTACCTGTTCAAAGTGGATTGCAGTTCTCTTCCCCTCCTCCGCGAAGCGGGGGAGGGCCAGGGTGGGGGTCTTCTCAGTCCGTCAACTTCACGGTCGCAACACGCTCGAACTCGCCGAGACTCGAAATGATGATCCGGTCGCCCGGCGACAGACCTTCCAGGATCTCCACCTCGCTGATGCTGGTGCCGCCGGTCTGTATCACCGTACGCGTCGCGACATCATCATGGACGACATAGGCAACGCGACCGCCGCCGGTATCCAGGAACGGACCGCGCGCCACCTTCACGACGTCGTCGCGCTGTTCGAGCACGATGCGCGTCGACAGGCGCTGGTTCTGGCGCAGGCCCTGCGGCACTTCGTTCGCGAAACGCAGCCGTCCCGTCACCTGGCCCTGCTTCACTTCCGGCGATACCGAACTGACCGTCGCCGCGAACTTGCGCGTGCCGTAGGTGACCTCGGCATCCATCTTGACGCTCAGGTCGTCGGCGTAGGTTTCCGGCACCTGGAATTCGACTTCGAACGCCGTGAGGTCGACGACCGTGATCACGGCCGCGTTCTGCGGTACGGCGGCGCGCTCGTTCACCGCCAGCGTGCCGACGATGCCGTCCACCGGCGACTTGATTTCCAGTTCACCGACGCGTCGCTGCAGGTCCTGCACGACCAGCCGCTGGCGGTCGCGCTCCAGACGCTTCGCGCTCAGCTCGAACTGCAGGCTTTCCTTCTGCAGCTGCGCCGTTTCGATCGCGTGCTTGTGATTCACGCCGGCCGCCGCCGCGTCATCGCGCGCCTTCTCGTAGTCGCGCTCGCTGATGAGATGCTTGCCCCAGGAATCTTCGGCGCGATGCTGCTCGCGTTCCGCGGCCTGGATGTTCACGTTGGCCAGATCGATGGTCTGCTGATTCGACAGCAACTGCCGGCGCGTGTCGATGCTCTGGCGCTGCACCGCGACTTCCATGCTCGCCAGCGTCGCCTGTTCGCGTTCCAGTTCATTGCGCAGTTCGGGGCTGTCGATCTGCGCGATCGGTTGCTGCTTCTTCACGGCATCGCCGGCCTGCACGAGGTAGTGCACCGTACCCGGCGCGATGGCGAACAGCGTGGGGCTGACGGCCGCAACCACGGTACCCTGTGCGGAAACATCGCGAACGAAACGTCCCTTCGTCACTTCGGCGATACGCACGCGTTCGCGCGGCACATAGATCTCGGCACTGCGCCAGCTGCTGATCAGCACTCCGATCACGATGACCAGCAACAGCGCGCCGACACCGGCGCCGATCAGCTTGATCATGCGCTTGCGCTGCAACGGCGCCTGATCGATCTGCACGTCCTGCGCCGAGGTGTCGCGAATGCGCGTGACCTTCTCACGGTCGTTCTGTGGCACTGCCGAGATCATCAGCCGCGCTCCTTGTGCGAGTCGCACTCGGCGACTTCACGCGGCATCGCGAGCGCGTAGCGCACATCGTGACGGATCATCAGCCCTTCGAGCCGGGCTTCGGGCTGGCCATCGGGAACAGCCTCGCCATCGACCGACCGGGCATTCGGCGACAAGAGCAGGATCGCCAGCGCACCCGCGCTGACCGCGAAGGCCGACAGCCTGGCCGTGAATCGAAAGAGTGTCGTCTGCATGTCCCGATCTCCGCGAGCGATCTGTCCGCGTCGCTCTCATCGGCATACATTGCACGGGGTGTGCCAGCCGTCGGAAAACGCGAATTTCCCGGGAAAAATGCGACTTTTTCGTGGACTGTCCGCCACCGGCAACGGTGTCCGGCCGACCGACCGGACAGTCGGCGGACACCTGCGGACACTTTCGACCGGACCAAGTACAATGCGCGCCCGCCGCGCGCCCGTAGCTCAGTCGGATAGAGCATCTGGCTTCGAACCAGAGGGTCGGGAGTTCGAATCTCTCCGGGCGCGCCATTTCTCCTGCGGAAGCGAGCAATTCATGAAAACCGTTGCATTCCTTGCTTTGGCTCTGGCCTGGGACGCCACCCGCGATGCTCAGGCTCAACAACCTTCAGCGAGTGACCCCGTCCCCGTCACTGCCGACAACTTTGTCCGCGCCGAGTCCGATCTGTATTTCGGCAACATCGTCAAACGCGGGGGGTTCGGCAGGTTCGACCACAATCGCGGTCTCGCGGCAGTTGATGACAGTCAGCTGGTCGTTCGCTCCAATCGCGACACCCTCTATTCAGGCGCTGTCTTCGATCTCGATGCCGGCCCGGTCACGATCACGACGCCGGATGCCGGCAAGCGCTTCATGTCGATGCAAGTAATCGACGAGGATCAATACACGCATCGTGTGGCGTACGAGCCCGGGTCCTACACGTTCACGCGGAACGCTATCGGGACTCGCTACGTCATCGTCTTCGTCCGCACGTTCGTGGATCCCGGCGATCCCGAGGACATCAGGCAAGTTCACGCACTGCAGAATGCGATCAGGACCGTTCAGCCCGGAGGCCCGGGCAAATTCGAGGTACCGCATTGGGACAGGACCAGCCAGGACAAGGTACGCGATGCGCTCCTGGTGCTTGCATCCACACTTCCCGATCAGAGACGCATGTTCGGTTCAAAGGCCGAAGTCGATCCCGTGCGGTTCATCATTGGCGCGGCGATGGGCTGGGCCGGCAATCCCGACAAGGACGCTGTTTATCTCATTGGCAGCCCGGCGAAGAATGATGGCAAGACCAACCATGAGCTCGTGGTCAAGAACGTTCCGGTCGATGGCTTCTGGTCGATCTCCCTTTACGATGCAAAGGGATACTTCGTGCAGAACGAGTACAACGCCTACTCGTTCAACAATGTCACGGCGAGAAAGAGCGACGACGGCTCGATCAGAATCCAGTTTGGCGGGTGCGACGGCAAAATCCCCAACTGCCTGCCGATCATGAACGGCTGGAACTACATCGTGCGGCTCTATCGCCCGCGCCCTGAGGTTCTCGACGGCACGTGGAATTTCCCGGAGGCGAAGCCCGTTCAGTGAGACTCGACACTGGCCTGGACGTCGCCGCCAGGCAACTCTCCGGGGAGTCCGTCTTCCCCCGTATGTCGTGACACGCTTTACCCGAAGGCTTCAACGATTTCTTACCTCCATCGTTGCTCCGGTGCTTCCGGCTGGAGCAGTTGCCGGGCGGGGTTTGCACCCGCTGGGAAGCCCCGCCTTTCACGGCGCACGCCAGAAGCCGACATCTATGTGACTCTCAAGCTCCGCCCAGATTGGTTACTGAGCCTACAGACCTCGGAATCACGCGCAGGTAGATGAGTTCCGCGGTGAGCTCGACTATCGTTTGCGCAACAACCGCAGATGCAGCGAGCAGGCGAAGCTCGTCAGGCAATGCAAGTGCGAGTGGCAACACGACCAGCGAGTTTCGAGTAGCGGAGCTGAACGCAACCGCCCGGGCGGCCTCTGCGTGCAGGTCATAGAGACGCGCCGCGAGCGCGCCGGCCATCGGTGCGAGGATTGCGAATCCGATGTAGACCGGGAGTACAGGCATCAATGCTCCCGCATCCTGCGCTATCAAGTCGATCTGCGAGCCGATGACGAGAAAGAGCACGGCGGACATCGCGGGGACCGGCAACCACAACCAAGCGTTCCGCCATGCGCGAACGGTAGGTGCGCGGTCAGAAAGCCACTCGGTCGCAATCGCCAACCCCAGGGGTGCGATGATCAAGAGCAGGAACGCCTCAAGGAAGGGCGCCGAGGGCACCGACAAAGAAGCCTCCCCGCTCAGCATCAGGGGCAAGTAAACGGGCAGGAGTGCGAACTGCAACACCAGCAATACAGGCGTCGCCGACAAGATCAACTTTGAGTCGCCTTTCCCGAGATGAGTGAACACGACGACGTAGTCGATACACGGCGTCAGCAATACCAACGATGCGCCAATCAGCAAGGCACGGTGATCCGTCAACGGAAGAGTGATCAGCCAGACGAGTAGCGGAATCAGGACGAAATTGGCCGTCAACAGCGCGGCCATGAATCGGCGATCTGCCAAGGCCGCGCGCAATCCGAGGAACGGAATCTGCAAAAACATCGCATACATGAGGACCGCAATCGCCGGAGTGATCAGCATCTCCAGCGCCCGAAGCGAACCCGATGCTAATCCGCACGCGATGGCGAGGACGATGACCGCAAAGTAGATGACGACTTGGTGTCGTTCCAACCAGTCCCGGCTCACGTGCACCCCGATGACTTGCAGCCAGTACTCGGTCGCGACACATCAGTCGGTGAGAGCGAACATTCTTCAATGCGTACGCAGCCGCATTCGAGGCTGAGTTTCAATGCGGTGCGCATGCGCTCGATCCGTTTCGCCTGCTCCTCCAGCTCACTCAGCTTCGCACGCGCCAGCCGCTGCCAGCGTGCGCTCAGTGGCATATCAGTCCCGAAGCCCCGGAACAATGTACGAATCTCGTCGAGGGTGAATCCTGCTTGCTGAGCGAAGCGCAGGATATCGATTCGACGCACCAGATCCGTATCGTAGACACGACGTCCACCCACTCGCTGGGGGCTCGGTAGTACTCCCTCGTCTTCGTAGTAGCGCAGTGCCGATGTCCGAACGCCCGTGCGCTTGGCGACCTGGCCGATCGATAGGGCCTTCATCGGAAAAGTCCTTGACTTCAAGTTGACTTGAATATGTACGCTGAGGACGCTCAAAGCAAGCGCATGGAGTCTGGAAATGACGCGTGAAACGCCGGAGCTGTGATTCTCTGCATTCCAGGTGCCATTCCCGCCACCGAACGCACTGCACACTTTGCGCTCGCGACCCGGCTTCTGAATGAACTCGCCACGTCGCAGACCGCGCTAGCCGACGGTTACGAGTTTCGGTTCCCTGCTGGCGCACTGCAATCCATTGCTCAGTTCATCGCGAACGAACGCTTGTGCTGTCCCTTCATGCGGTTCGACATCCATGTTGAACCCGGAGCATCGGAACTCATCTTGCAGATGACCGGGCCGGTCGGGACTCGCGAGGTCATCGAGACGGAGGTGAGGATCGGATCGCGTGGTAGCGCGGGATATCAGTGCTGTGAAGCGTGACAGGTCTACAGCGATGGACATGAACGATGAGACGAACCGATGCGCACAAAGACGTAGTGCGACCCGTTGGATGACGGCCGGCGGACTTCTCTCCGCTTTGGGAACGTGTTTGGCGTGCTGCTCGTTGCCTGCCGTGCTGATCGGGCTCGGCGCAACCGGCGCGGGGGTCGGTGCAGTCTGTTCTCAGTCGCCGAATCATGAGGCTGGTCGCTGCTGCCATTCTCGCGGCGGTCGTGGGTATCACCCTATGGCACGTTGGACGCGCAGTCAGGGACAAGTCTTGCCCCTCGCTGTGCTCTACGGATCGGCCGTGTTGTGGTTCACGGGAAACGAAGTGACGAGGATGCTTCGAACTGCCTTCGCCTTGTGCGCGTGGCCACATTGTGGGTACACGCACAGCTCGGTCACGTTCATCTGGGCGCACGCCCCTGCCCGAACTGCATCTCCATCGCGATGCCAAGCTCGAGCCCGGCTTTGCGCACTTCCGCAAGTTCCTCGCGCGGCCAGTCGACGCCACCGCGCAGTTCGAGAAAGAGCCAGTCGAAATCCCTGAACTGTCGCCGCATGATCAGCCTGACCGCGTAACGCAGGATGGGCACTTCGTTGCCAGTTGCGCCGTCGACCTGCGCCTGCCATGCCAGGCCCATGCGGTCCCTGACGCTCTGGAACAGTGTCATCTGCGAATACCACTCCAGGCCCTCGGACGCTTCGCTGTACTTGCCGACGTTCAACCAGCGTGTGAGGAACCGGTCGGACCATGATCGATCGAGATAGGAGCGCAGGGTCACGCCGAAGCCTTCGGAGTTCTGCCAGAACGCGGTCGTGCGCACGCTGAAGACGTTCTGCCCGGCAAAGTGGCGGACGATCTCGTAGCGCGTGCGCACGTAAGGATCGACCGGCGTACCCAGGCGCACGCCGACGCTGGCGTCGAAGTCGTTGCCGGTGCGCTTCGGATCGGAATACCCAAGCCCCAGCAGCATTCTTTCGTCTTCCAGGTCGCCGAACTGTCGCGAGGGCAACGCATCGAAATCGTCCTCGACGTCGCTGACGTATTCGTCCTGGCCGACACGCCCGACAAATGCGGAGAAGCGTTCGTTCCACTGGGGAAGCTGCAGGCGGACGCGAAAGCGCAGGCGCGGATCGAATCCATC
Organism: Povalibacter sp.; assembly: GCF_036735925.1. Classification (NCBI taxonomy): domain Bacteria; kingdom Pseudomonadati; phylum Pseudomonadota; class Gammaproteobacteria; order Steroidobacterales; family Steroidobacteraceae; genus Povalibacter; species Povalibacter sp. The sequence continues at coordinate 73,305 of NZ_DAINNK010000009.1, read as the reverse complement.
GTAGTCGCTCCACAGGGATCCGACCGACACGGTGCCGTAGGTGTGTCGATAGTCCTCGTACATCATCTCGTCGCCGAACAGTCCATCGAGCCAGGCCGATGAGGCGCACGCCGTGGTGGACAGACTGCGTCGGGCCAGTTCGATCATCGTCACTTCGCTGTCGTCACGCGTGCCACGGCAGACGTCGATGGCGCCGGTTTCCGGCTCTTCCTGCGCGCCGACCGTGGATGAGGCGATGGCCAGCAGCAGCGCGAGCCCCGGGCTCTTTCTTTTTCGCAGGCAAGCAGGCATTCAGAACTGGTTGCCGAAGCGCAGATAGAACCCCTGGTTGTCGCCTTCGCCCTTGGCGAACTCGGCGTTCACCACCATGTGTTCCTGCGGCTTGATGATGTAGAAGGCGCCCACGCCGAGCATCGGGTACACCTGATCGCCGCCGCAGGATTTGCCGTCGCCGTACAGGCAGGCGACGCCGCCAAACACCTTTGCGCCCCATCGCGGGCGGATCGTGTAGCGGTCCTCGCTTTCGAGGGTCAGGGAATTGCGCCCGAGGTACTGCCCGTGCGTGTAGCCGCGCATCTCGATCGAACTCTCGCGGGACGGCGGCGCATCGTCGGTCCAGCGCCCCTTGGCGTGCAGGACCAGCACATTCTTCGGGCCGGTACGCAGGTACCAGCGCCAGTCCGCATTGATGGCATCGTAGTCGTCGTCGCTGCCGAAGCTTTCGCGGTAGGCGAAGTTGTGGATCTGCGCGTACATGCCGCTGGTCGGATTGTTGACGTTGTCGCGCGTGTCGTAAGCCAGGACCAGGCCGGGACCGCTGGAGACGATGCCCGTCAACCCCGCCTCTTCGAGCGCCATCTGCGACGTCGGATCATCGCCCTCGACACCATAGTTCGAATAGACGGCCTGCACACCGAGATACCAGTGTGCGGTCACCGCGTGCTGATAGCGCACGAAGTAGGCGCGCAAGTTCTCGTCGCTGCGCACCTCCTGGCCGGAACCGAGGAAATCCAGATAGTCGTTGGTCACCTTGCCGCCGACCAGGCCGAACGCGAGCCGATCGCGGTCGGCATGGAAGAAGAGCTTGCCTCCGCCGGCGACGACGGTGGACGAGGTATTGGATGTCGTCGCCTTCAGACCGATGAGGGACGGCGAGGAATGCTCATCGAATTTCATGATGTAGCCCGCCATGCCGCCAAACGAAGTGCCGAGCTTCGGGCTGCTGCTCACCAGCGGCACCAGCAGCCAGGGCGAGTGACGTTGCGGTTCGTCGCCATCCGCCTCCTGCGCCGCGACGTGGCCGGTTTCCGGCAATGTCGTGGCGGCGATGCCGATTACAGTCAGGACCGCTGCCAGGCGGCTGCGGCAGGCGTGGCGGAACGTCATGATGCGGCAGTGTGGTAGCGGGGATGGTGCGCGTCTGTGCGTAGAAGGGGCAGCAGTTCATCGTCCCGCTCCGCCACTCATCCCGTTGCATCGTCTCCCGTCGCATGCCGCTGGCCGCATCGCCGCGTCCTGCGCAGAGTGCGAACAAACAGGCAGGGAGAAAACGCAGATGAGACGGACACAGAAGATTCTGATCGCCATTGGCGCGATCGCGGGACTGGCGATCGCCGCGGCGGGATTCGCGCTCAGCTACAACGCGCCATGTGACGGATCGCCGTCACTGGCCGGCGACGCACCGCGCATGAGGGCCGTCTCGGCGCGCTGCTATGGCTCGCCGGAAGTCCTTCGGCTCGAGGCGGTCGCCAGGCCGCAGCCGGCAGACGACCAGATCCTGATCCGCGTTCACGCCGCGTCGCTCAATCCATACGACTGGCACCTGATGCGAGGCAGTCCGTACGTGATGCGTCTGGGCGGCGGGATCGGCCAGCCGAAGGACCCGTGGATTGGCGCCGATTTCGCAGGAACGGTCGAGGCGGTCGGCGCGAAGGTCACGCGTTACAAGGCCGGCGATGCGGTGTTCGGCAGCGGCGGCGGCACGCTCGCGGACTATGTGCTCAAGCGCGAAACCGAATCGCTCGCGATCAAGCCCGCGACCGTCACGTTCGAGCAGGCCGCCGGCGTCAACGTGGCGGGCATCACCGCACTGCAGGCGCTGCGCGATCACGGCGGCCTGCAGCCGGGACAGCGCGTGCTCATCAACGGCGCGTCGGGCGGCGTCGGCACCTTCGCCGTGCAGATCGCCAAGGCGCTCGGTGCGCACGTCACGGGCGTGTGCAGCACGAAGAACGTCGAACTCGTTCGCTCGCTGGGTGCAGACGAAGTGATCGACTACACGCAAACGGACTTTGCCACGGGCGAGCGGCGCTACGACCTGATCGTCGACAACGTCGCCAACCGTTCGATCTCGGACCTGCGGCGTGTACTGCAGCCGCAGGGTCGGCTGGTGATCGTCGGCGGTGCGCCAGGCCACTGGATCGGGCCGCTGGCATTGCCGATCAAGGCCGTGCTGTTCTCGCCCTTCGTCGACCAGCCGATGGGCATGATGATGGCAAAGCCCAATCATCAGGACATGCAGACCCTCGCCGACCTCATGGCCTCGGGCAAGCTCATCCCGGTGATCGATCGCACCTATCCCTTGAATGAGGTTGCCGAAGCGATGCGGTATCTGGAAACGGGGCGTGCGCGAGGGAAGGTGGTGGTTACGGTCGGACCGACGGGCGGTTGAGGCTGACCTACTTCACGCGCTGCTTCTGCAGCTTCCTCGCCAGCGTGCGCCGATGAATGCCGAGGCGGCGCGCCGCTTCGGAAATGTTGAACTCGGTGTCGACGAGCGTCTGGTGGATGCGTTCCCACTCCAGGGTCTTGATGGAGGTGGGACGCGCGGTGAGCGCGACATCGGTGTTGCCGCTCGTCATGCCGAAGGCTTTCTCGATGTCGTCGGTGTTGGAAGGCTTGGCGAGATAGTGACAGGCGCCGAGCTTGATCGCCTCCACCGCGGTGGCGATGCTGGCGAAACCGGTCAGCACGACGATGCGCATGTGTTCATCGTGCGCGTGCAGCGTCTGCACGCAGGACAGGCCCGATACGCCATTCAGTTTCAGGTCGACGACGGCGTATTGCGGCGATTCCGACTTCAACAGTTCGGCGAGTTCTTCATGGCTGCTGGCCGTGAGCACGCGATAGTCGCGCCGCTCGAACGAACGCCTGAGCGTGCGCGCGAGCGATTCGTCGTCCTCGACGATCAGCAGCAGTTTCTGTGCGGGCGCTGCGTCGCTCATGCCCGGCCCCGATCGAACGCCAGCGCCGCGAGCGGCAGCTCGATGGTTACCGCAGCGCCGCCCGCTTCGCGATTGCGCGCCGCGACGCTGCCGCCCAGTTTTCGGATGACGTTGACCACGAGAAACAGCCCCAGTCCCGCGCCCTGGCGCGACTTGGTCGAATGATAGGGCTTGCCGACGCTGGCCAGCATCTCTGCCGTGAATCCAGGGCCCGCGTCCGTGACCTCCACGCGCAGCAGATCGCCGCGCCGCTCGGCGCTCAGGCCGATCCACTGCGGCGACACTTCGTTGGCATTCTCCAGCAGGTTGGTGACGACCTGTCGCAGCGCGGGATCGGAGACGACGTTGACGTCCGCGCCGAGATCGCCCGGCTGGTAGTGCAGCGTCTCGTCCTGATGCCGCTCGGTCCACTCCTGCACGATGTCGCGCAGGAACCGGTGCAGCGTCGTGACTTCGGGCGCCTCGCCGCGCGCCTCGCCGGCCGACCGCAGGATGCCGTGGAGAATGGTCTTGCAGCGCTGCACCGCGGCCTGCATCTCCTCCAGCTCTTCCACCATGTCGGGGCGACGCGCGATCTCCGGCATGCGCCGCCAGTCACCGAGAATCACCGACACCGACGCGAGCGGCGTTCCCAGTTCGTGCGCCGCGCCTGAAGCCAGCAAACCCATCCGCACGATGTGATCTTCCTCCGCCGCCTGCTGTTTCAGCTCCGCCAGCCTGGCATCGCGTTCGCGCAGATTGAGATTCATGCGCGTGACGAAGGCGACCAGCAACGCGGCGTCGAGTGCAAAGCACAGGAACATGCCGTACTGGTACAGCTCGTCGTAGCGCGGCGGGATGACGAGCGGCCGGTTGAACCAGGTCAGCATGATGAAACAGATGAAGGTCGCACCGACCAGGATCCAGCTCGACTCCGCATCCAGCAGCACGGCCGCCAGCACGATCTGCACGAGATACAGCGCGATGAACGGATTGCTCGCGCCGCCGCTGAGATACAACTGGGCGCTGAGCGCGATGACGTCCAGCAGCAATGCCGCGAACACCGCGCCGTTGTTGACGGGCTGGTTGCCCCGCAGCCAGCCGATGCTCACCAGGTTGAGCACCACCAGCGCGACGAGCACGAGGAACATCGGCCCCAGCGGCAAGGCGATCCGCAGGCCGAAGTGCACCACGAGGATGGTCAGCACCTGCCCGACGACCGCGATCCAGCGAAGCTGGATCAGCAGCGCGAGGTTCTTGCGAATCGCGGTGTCGTCGTAGCTCGGCGCGATGGCCGGAGATGTTATGTCCATTCCGATTGTCTGGGATGGGTTTGTTGATGATCTGTCGTCAGACGGAGAAGAGATTGGCCGCAAAAAGGCGCAAAAATCACAAGGTCGGAATCGGATTCATGTTTCTGACTTTGAGATCTTTGCGCCTTTTTGCGGCCATTCCTCTTTCATCCAGACCGAGGATTACGCAAACGCCATTCGTGACGAAACACCAGCGCGGCGCCGCCGGCCACCATGAGTGCGAGGGCGAACCACGTCAAGGCGTATTGCATGTGGGTGTTGCGGAAGGAAACGACGGTGAGGCCGCCCACGGGAGCGCCGGGTGCGGAGGAATCGCCGGCTGCTGCGTCGATGAAATATGGCGCGACGTTGGTCAGGTCACGCGCGGCGGCGATGGCGGCCACGTCGCGGGCATACCAGCGGTCGGCCGCGGGATCGTTCTCGCGCAGGAATCCCCTGCCCGTCTCGCTCAGGCGCAAGAGGCCGGTGACTGTCGTCTCGCCTGCGGTCTGCGACGCCGTGCGCGTCTCTGCCGCTCGATACTGCGGCAGGACGAAGCCGCGATTGATCAGCACGGTGTAGCCACCGGTCGTCTGCAGCGGCGTCACTACCCAGAAGCCCGCGCCACGGACGGTGACTGCCTGCACGAGGGTTTCGCGTTCGTGCAGATAGTGGCCCTGCACGCGCACATTGCGATATTCGCTGCTGGCCGCGGTCACGTGCGGCCATTCGTCAGGGCCGGGGGCGGGCACGGGATCGGCATGGATGCGCTCGTCGACCCGGTGGATCAGGTCCTTCTTCCAGGCGAGTCGGTGCAGTTGCCAGACGCCGAGACTCGCGAGGCCCGCGATTGCAGCAATCGCAGCCACGGACACCAGGACGAGCTTGAACGGCGACGCGGGCGCGGAATCCGTCAGAACGGCTCGTTCGGCGACACGCTGGTTTCGTGTCCCGGCATCATGTTGCTGTTGAGGTGGTACATCACCCATAGCGATCCGGCGAGCGTGATGACGACGAGGATCAGCGTAAAGATGAGCGAGACGAGCGTCCAGCCCTCCTCCGACTTCCGGCTCATGTGCAGGAAATAGATCATGTGCACGATCATCTGCACGGCGGCGAACGCCATGATGATGAAGGCGGTGGCCTGCTTGCTCTCCAGCACGCCGCCCATCACCAGCCAGAACGGAATGGCCGTGAGGATCACGGACAGGACGAAGCCCGTGAGATAGCCGCGCAGCGTGGCGTGCGGTGGCGCGGCGGCGTGGTCGTGAGCGCTCATCGCAGCATGCCCATGAGATAGACGAACGTGAAGACGCCGATCCAGATGACGTCGAGGAAGTGCCAGAACAGGCTCAGGCAGGCGAGCCGGCGTTCGTTGGCCCGGGTGAGCCCGTGCCTGCCGAGCTGGATCATCAGCGTGACCAGCCAGATGATGCCGAAGGTGACGTGCAGCCCGTGCGTGCCGACCAGCGTGAAGAACGCCGACAGGAACGCGCTGCGCTGCGGCGTCGCGCCTTCGTGAATCATGTGCGCGAACTCGTAGAGCTCGATGCCGAGGAAGGCCAGGCCAAACAGGCCCGTCACTGCCAGCCACAATTGCGTCGCGCCGATCTGCTTGCGATACGAGGCGAGCATCGCGAAGCCATAGGTGATCGACGACAGCAGCAGCATGGCGGTGTTGACCGCCACCAGCGACAGGTCGAACAGATCCTTCGGCCCCGGCCCCGCCGCGTAGTTGCCGCCCACCACGCCGTAGGTGGCGAACAGCACGGCGAAGATGAGGCAGTCGCTCATCAGGTAGATCCAGAAGCCGAGCAGCGTGCTGCCGCCGGCCTCGTGATCGTGTTCGTGCGCGTCGTGGAAGACGTCGCGCGCCGCGGCCTGTGCGTCGGTCAATGCGTGCGACATGCGATCAGCTCCGCGCCGCCAGCAGTTGCGTGCGCTCGTTCTCGGCACGCACGACTTCATCCAGCGACAGGTGGAATTCCCGGTCGTAGTTGAAGGTGTGCCAGAGGGCGTAGCCGACGATGCCAACGAAGCTGGCGATGGCGAGCCACCACAGGTACCAGACCATCGCGAAACCGAAGATCGTGCACAGCACGGCGAGCACGAAGCCCGCGCCGGTGTTGCGCGGCATGAGGATGGCGCGGAAGCCGGATTGCGGACGCTGGTAGCCGCGCTGCTTCATGTCCCACCAGGCATCACCGTCGTGGATGATGGGCGTGAAGGCGAAGTTGTAGGCCGGCGGCGGCGAGGACGTCGACCATTCCAGTGTGCGGCCATCCCACGGATCGCCGCTGGTGTCGCGCAGCTCGTGACGCCGGCGGATGCTGACGTAGATCTGCACCAGGAACGCGAGAATGCCGAACAGGATCAGCACCGCGCCGAACGCGGCGATCACGAACCAGATCTGCAGCGACGGATCTTCGAAATAGCGCAGGCGGCGCGTCACGCCCATGAGGCCGAGCACGTACAGCGGCATGAAGGCGATGTAGAAGCCGACGACCCAGCACCAGAACGACACCTTGCCCCAGAAGGGATCGAGCCTGAAACCGAACGCCTTCGGGAACCAGTAGACGATGCCGGCGAACAGGCCGAACACCACGCCGCCGATGATGACGTTGTGGAAGTGCGCCACCAGGAACAGGCTGTTGTGCAGCACGAAGTCGGCCGGCGGCACCGCGAGCAGCACGCCCGTCATGCCGCCGATCACGAACGTCAGCATGAACGCGACCGTCCACATCATCGGCAGCTCGAAGCGGATGCGGCCGCGATACATGGTGAACAGCCAGTTGAAGATCTTCGCGCCCGTCGGGATCGAAATGATCATGGTGGTGATACCGAAGAACGAGTTGACGCTGGCGCCCGAGCCCATGGTGAAGAAGTGATGCAGCCAGACGATGTACGACAGGATGGTGATGACCACCGTCGCGTACACCATCGAGCTGTAGCCGAACAGCTTCTTGCCCGAGAACGTGGAGGTGACTTCGGAGAAGATGCCGAAGATGGGCAGGATCAGGATGTAGACCTCCGGATGGCCCCAGATCCAGATGAGATTCACGTACATCATCGGGCTGCCGCCGAAGTCGCTGGTGAAGAAGTTGGTGCCGACGTAACGGTCCAGCGACAGCAGCACCAGCACGGCCGTGAGCACCGGGAAGGCGGCGACGATCAGCACGTTGGTGCACAGCGCCGTCCAGGTGAACACCGGCATTTTCATCAGCGTCATGCCCGGCGCGCGCATCTTGATGATGGTGGCGAGCAGGTTCACGCCGGACAGCAACGTGCCGACGCCCGCTATCTGCAAAGCCCATATGTAATAGTCGACGCCGACGTCCGGACTGTACTGGATGCCCGAGAGCGGCGGATACGCGAGCCAGCCGGTGCGCGCGAACTCGCCGACGAACAGCGAGATCATCACCAGCACCGCGCCCGCGGTGGTCATCCAGAAACTGAAGTTGTTGAGGAACGGGAAGGCGACGTCGCGCGCGCCGATCTGCAGCGGCACGATGTAGTTCATCAGCCCCGTCACCAGCGGCATGGCGACGAAGAAGATCATGATGACGCCGTGCGCGGTGAAGATCTGGTCGTAGTGATGCGCGTTGAGATAGCCCTCGGAGCCGCCGAAGGCCATCGCCTGCTGCAGCCGCATCATGATGGCGTCGGCGAAGCCGCGCAGCAGCATCACGATCCCGAGGATCATGTACATGATGCCGATGCGCTTGTGGTCGATGCTGGTGATCCATTCGGCCCACAAATAGCCCCACAGCTTCTGGCGCGTCACGACGGCGAGCAGCGCCATGCCGCCGATGGCCACGGCGGCAAAAGTCGCGACCAGGATGGGTTCGTGCAGCGGCAGCGAATCGAGGGACAGCCGGCCGAAGATCGGATCGACGAGTGAAGAAGGGTCGAGAGCCATGAACTATCTCGGCACCGTGAGATCGGCGTGCAGATCCGACTGTAGGTCAGGCTTCAGCCTGACTCCGTACAGGCCGGCTGAAGCCGGCCCCACAGCCGGAGTCAGACCCGCGCCACGAAGCGGCGAGCGATCAACGCGGGCGAACGGCGCGGTTTCATCTTCACCGCGCGACACCGGCGCCGTACACATGCCGATCACGTAATCGTGCGCCGCGCCGAACACGGCACGCGGCCGGCTTTCAGTGCTGCGCGCCACGTTGTAGACACCGCCGAGACCGAGCCCGCCCTTCGCGTCGATGGCCATCATGTCGTGCATGCACATCTTCCCCGGCTGCACGCACATGCCGAGAACGGCGTCGAAGAGTTGCGCATCGACCGCGGCGAAATGACGGACGGGTTCCTTTTCCGACGGCTTCTCCAGTTCGAGATACGTCTCGCGGGTCAGCGATGCCTGCGCGGTGCGCGCCGACTCGACCCAGTTCGCGAACTCGCCATCGTCGAGACCGCGCAGCCTGAAGCGCATGCCGGAAAAACCCGCGCCGCTGTAGTTGGCGGAGAAGCCTTCCGACTCGCCGTGCCTGTTGAGCACGGCGTGCAGCTTCGTCTCCATGCCGGGCATCGCGTAGATCATGCCGGCGAGTTCAGGGATGTAGAGCGAGTTCATCACCGACGAAGCCGTGATGCTCAGCGACAGCGGCCGGTCGACCGGCACGGCCAGTTCATTGACGGTGGCGATGCCCTGCTCGGGGTAAATGAACAGCCACTTCCAGTCGAGCGCCACGACCTGCACTTCGAGCGGCTGCGCCTGCTCGGGCACGGCCTTGCCGGCATGGATGCGATCGAGCGGCCGGTACGGATCGAGCAGGTGCGTGCCGAGCCAGGTGATCGCGCCGAGACAGATGATGATGAGCAGCGGCGCCGACCAGATCACGAGTTCGAGGCGCATGGAGTGATGCCAGTCGGGCTCGTAGCGCGCTTCGCGATTGCTCGCGCGATAACGCCACGCGAAAAAGAGGGTGAGCGCCATCACCGGCACGATGATGAGCAGCATCAGCACGGTCGACACCACCAGCAGGTCGCGCTGCTGGGCGGCGATGTCGCCCGAGGGGTTCAGGACCACCATGTCGCAGGCCGCAAGCACTGCGCACAGCGGCAATAGCGCGAGGATGCGCAGCCGGTTCATCATCGATCCACGTTCGATCAAAGGAATGCAACGGCACGATAGACGGGTTGGATGCATCGCAACATTGGGCGATTTGTCCAATGGGCGAACCGCGGGATGGACGCTATACAGTGAGCGGGCTTGTAGCCCCAATGACACCGACCCAAGCCGCGATCTCATTCTTTCTGTAGGTCAGGCTTTAGCCTGACAGTTCTCAGGCCGGCTAAAGCCGGCCCCACAGGAAGAAGCAGCAGCAGGAGTAAGAGAAACGATGTCCGTCGCCCCCTCCGGCGCCCCGACCTCTTCGCTGGAGCGCGATGCCCGGCGCACGAACGAAGCGCATGGCGGCGAGGTGCGGCCCGGCGACATCGCCATCGGCGTCATCATCGGCCGCACGTCGGAATTCTTCGACTTCTTCGTCTACGCCATCACCTCGGTGGTGGTGTTTCCGAAACTGATCTTTCCCTTCGTCGATCCGCTGACCGGCACGCTCTATTCGTTCGCCATCTTCGCGCTGGCCTTCGTCGCACGCCCGGTTGGCACGATGATCTTCACCGCGATCGACCGCACGCTCGGGCGCGGCATGAAACTGACGATCGCGCTGTTCCTGCTCGGCAGTTCGACGGTGGCGATGGGCTTCCTGCCAGGCTACGACAGCATCGGCATCGCTTCCGCGTACCTGCTCGCGGCGTGCCGTATCGGACAGGGCCTGGCGCTCGGCGGCTCCTGGGACGGACTGCCCACGCTGCTGGCGCTGAACGCGCCGCCGAACCGGCGCGGCTACTACGCGATGATCCCGCAGCTCGGCGCGCCGCTGGGACTGATGGTGTCGAGCGCGCTGTTCGCCTACATCATCGCCAAGCTCTCGGCGGCGGACTTCCTCGACTGGGGCTGGCGCTATCCGTTCTTCGTCGCGTTCGCGATCAACGTCGTGGCGCTGTTCGCGCGGCTACGCATCGTGGTGACGCCCGAATACACGCGACTGTTCGAGACCCGCGAACTGCAGCCGACGCCGATCGCCGAAACACTGCGCAAGGTCGGCCCGCACATCGTGATCGGCGCATTCGCACCGCTGGCGAGCTTCGCGCTGTTCCACATGGTCACGGTGTTCCCGCTGTCGTGGGTGTTCCTGTTCACGAACGAAGGACCGGAACGCTTCCTGGTGATCCAGACCGTGGCCTCGGCCTTCGGCGTGATCGCGATCATCGCGTCCGGCCCCATCGCGGATCGCATCGGCCGGCGCACGCTGCTGGCCGGCACGGCCGCGGCCATCGCCGCCTTCAGCGGCTTCGCGCCGCAACTGCTCGCCGCCGGCGAACTCGGCGAGGCAGTGTTCATGTTCTCCGGCTTCGCACTGCTGGGTATTTCATTCGGACAGGCATCGGGTGCGGTGGCGTCGAGTTTCCCGCTCAACTATCGCTATACGGGTTCGTCGCTGACGTCGAGTCTCGCCTGGATGTTCGGCGCCGGCTTCGCGCCGTGGGTGGCGCTGACGCTGTCGAGCCGTTTCGGACTGGGGTTTGCCGGTGCGTATCTGTTGTCCGGCGCGGCGTGCACGCTGATTGCGCTGTATCTGAATCGAAACAGCAGTCGGGCGATCGCGCAGTGATTTCACTCCTGCTGCAGGGGCGGACTGAAGCCGTGCAATCTGTTTCTTCTGTAGGTCAGGCTTCAGCCTGACTCTGAAAAAGGCCGGCTAAAGCCGGCCCCACAGGCAGAGCAAATCCTTGAGTCAATGTCCCCCGTGAAGATTCTTCTCTCCTGAAATCCACTGCGTCGGCGACGCGCCGAACTCGTTCTTGAACCAGCGGGTGAACGAGGTCTGCGTCGAGTAACCCAGCAGCTCCGCCACGTGGCCAAGCGAGTGCTGGCCGCTTTCGACGTAGCGCACCGCCAGTTCCCGGCGCACGGTGTTGATGAGATCCGAGAACGTCACGCCCTGCTCTTCCAGGTGGCGTTGCAGCGTGCGCACGTTCATCGCGAGACTCTGCGCGACCTGCTCGACGGTCGCGCGGCCCATCGGCAGCAGCAGATAGATCGCTTCGTGCACCTCCGCCTCGATCGATCGATCGCGCGCTTTCGGCAGGGTCTGCAGCAACTGTTCCGCGTAGCGCGCCAGCGCCGGATTCGCGGCGGAACAGGGATAGTCCAGGTCTGCGGCATTGCAGACGAAACCGTTGTACTCGCTGTCGAATTCCAGCCTGCATCTGAACAGGCGGCGATGCAGCTGCAGATCCTCCGGCGCCTCGTGCAGGAACAGCACCCGCTCCGGCTTCCAGTGACTCCCCAGCAGCGCACTGCCCGCGCGCGCCAGCACGCCCAGCGCAAGTTCGGTAGCCTGTCGCGAATAGCCGGGCAGATCGGTGACAATTTCCTGGCGAATGATGACGTGCTTGCCGACATTGCTCATGTGCAGGCTGAGCGCCTCGTTGAGCAGGTGCCGGTAGTCGATCAGCGCCAGCAGCACCTCGCGCAGCGTCGGCTGGTGGGTGACGAGCAGTCCGACCGCGCCGAAATCGGCGATCTGGCGCGTCTCCGCCATGCGCAACCCGAACGTCGGGCAGGCGGCGATGCGCGCCGACTCCTCCAGCAACGTCACCGCGGCGCTGACGGGAATCCTGTTGTCGGGATTGGCGAGAAGCGTGCGATTGAGTCCCGCCTCGCCAAGCAGCGTGACCGGATTCAGACCGACCTGCTGGGCCACGTCGAAATAGTTCGTGAGAGCCGCGGCGCGGACCATGCGGGTCATTGGATGTCGTATCGCAGCTTCGGCAAAGGGCGTAAGCCGCAGCGACTCTAGCCGCCGTGTCACGAAATGAAAAGGTCCTGTCATCCCGTGAACAGCACCGTCCTGCAGTCGCCCTCTAGGCTCGGTCTACGGATCTGACGCCGTGGACGATGCAACACGGACGAACGGGTTCGACTTGGCTCGTACACGCGGCATCCACGCCATTCGGGGGTTTTCGATGAAGACATCGTATTCGCTGCTGACGCTCGCCATCGCGACCGCACTGGGCTCGCAGCAGGCACACGCTCAAGCCGCACCGGCCGACACCAGCACTGTCGCGCTCGAAGAAATCCAGGTCATCGCACGCAAGACGTCGGAACCGATCCAGGACGTGCCCATGGCAATCTCCGCCGTCACTGCAGAACAGGTGCAGGCCGCGGGCATCCGCGACGTCGCCGACCTGACCGTGCTGGTGCCCTCGCTGGTCGTGACGACGAACTCGAATCCGTTCAACACCAGCTACCGTATCCGCCGCATCGGCAACGAAGGCAACATTCCGGACTTCGAACCGGATACCGGCCTGTTCATCGACGGCGCGTATCGCTCGCGTTCCGGCCTCGGCCTGGGCGACCTCGCCGACATCGAGCAGATCGAAGTCCTGCGCGGCCCGCAGTCGACGCTCTACGGCCGCAACGTCACGGCCGGCGCCATCAGCGTCCGCACCGCGATGCCGAGCCAGACTTTCGGCGTCATGGGTGAAGTGACCGGCGGCAACGACAACTTCCGGGGCGTGCGCAGCTACGTCACCGGCGGCATCACCGATACGCTTTCCGCGCGCCTCAGCGTGACCGGATCGCAGCGCGACGCGATTGCCAAAAATCTCATCGGCGCCGACAGCGACGATCTGAACCAGTTCGCGGTGCGCGGCCAGTTGCTGTTCGAGCCGGGCGATGCGTGGCAGATCCGCCTGATCGGTTCGCACGTCGAGCGCGACATGAAGCCCGCGCTGGCCGACATGTACTACGGTCCGGCCGTCACGGCGCTGGTCAATGCCACGGCGGCGAATCCCGCCGCACTCGGCGCCGCTGACGGTCCGGGACTGGCGGACGGCGTCATCAACCCGAGCGCGCAGCCGATCCTCGACAACGATCCGCTGAATCGTCGCGTGCAGGCGCTCGCGCCGCTGCAGTTCGAACAGAAGTCCGACGAGGCCATCGCCTCGATCGAGTACGCCGCCGATGCGTTCACGCTGACCTCGCTGACGAGCTACGACGTCTACGACATCACGCAAAGCTGGAACGACGCCGGCCAGACCGGGCTGGATCTGGTGAACTATCGCGACTTCCAGAGCGGTGAAACCTTCAGCCAGGAACTGCGCATCAATTCGCGTTCGGGCGGTCGCCTCACCTGGCTCGCCGGCGTGTACTACTACGACAATCACTTCCAGCGCGGCGATGAGGATCAGCACGAATTCACGCTGGGCCAGGCCATCGACGAACTGGGCGTCGCCGCAGGCATCGCCTCGCCGACGCTGCCGGACGTACCGGTGTTCGGCCTGCCCGGCGACACGGGCGATTTTTACGAGATCTCCGACAGCCGGAGCTACGGCGCCTTCGCGCAGAGCTCGCTGGACGTGACGGATCGTCTCGCATTCACGCTCGGCCTGCGCTATTCGCTCGAAGAAAAGGACGTGTCGCTCACCAACACGCCCTTCACTTCCGCGCCGGGCCCGCTCGCAGGATTGTCGCTGCCCGTGCGTCTGCTGACGCCGGCGGCGGCTTCGTTCGCGCTCAACGACGAATGGAATGCGGTGACGGGGACGTTCAACACCGTGTATCGCTTCACTCCGGACGCGATGGCCTACGCCACGGTCGCCACCGGCTTCAAGGGCGGCGGCTACAACGGCGGCTTCGGCAACACGCCGCTGTCGCGGCGTCCGTTCGATTCGGAAGACGTCATCAGCTATGAAATCGGCGCCAAGACCGAGTGGGCCGGTCGCGTGCGCCTGAACGCGGCGGCCTTCCTCGCCGACTACGACGACTTCCAGTCGGCCTCGTTCATCGGCCTGCAGTTCCTGGTCAACAACGCGGAGAAGGTCCGCGTGCAGGGATTGGAAGCGGACATGACCGCCCGCCTGACCGATGGCCTGACGCTCGACCTGTCGGCGACCTACGCCGAAGCGACCTACGAGCAATACACGCAGGGTTCGTGTTACTCGGGCCGCGCGCCGGATGATGCCGTCACCGGCGGTTGCGATCTTTCCGGCGAGACGCTGCCCTTCGCACCGAAGCTGACGGCGACGGCCGGCCTGACCTGGGAACACGACATCGGTCCGGGCAGCGTGTTCTCGCGTCTGGACGGCAGCTGGGTCGGTGAGCAGAACGTGACTTCGGAACTGGATCCGAATCACGGCATGCAGGACGGCTACGCGATCGCGAATCTACGACTCGGCTGGCGCCAGGGCTCGTGGGAAATCTCGACGTGGGTGCGCAACCTCACGGACGAGACCTACATCACCCAGACGGCGCAGTCGAATCTGTTCGCGTCGCTGCAGGACGGCACGTATCAGAACTATCTCGGCGCGGAACGCTCGTACGGCATCACCGTGCAGGCCAGGTACTGATCCTGCTACAGCGACCGCGGAGAGACTCATGGCGAGAGCAGTTCGTTTCTACGACGTCGGCGGCCCCGAAGTGCTTCGCCTCGAAGAGGTCGAAGTCGGCGAGCCGGGCCCGGGACAGGTACGCATCCGTCACGTGGCCGTCGGACTCAACTTTGCCGATACCTACTTTCGCAGCGGCGTCTATCCCGTACCGCGCCCGAGCGGCATCGGCGTCGAAGCCTCGGGCATCGTCACGGCGATCGGTCCCGGCGTCGGCAACGTCGCGGTCGGCGATCGCGTCACCTACACCGGCTTCATCAACACGCTGGGCGCCTACAGCACGGAGCGGCTGATTCCCGCCGCGCCGCTCATCCGGCTGCCCGAAACGATCGCCTTCGAAACCGCCGCGGCCATGACCATGCGCGGCCTCACCGCCGCGTATCTGCTGCGACGCATTCGCGATCACAAGCCGGGCGACACCGTCCTGCTGCACGCGGCAGCCGGCGGCGTCGGTCTGATCGTGGCGCAATGGGCGAAGCTGCTGGGACTCACCGTCATCGGCACCGTGTCGACCGATGCCAAGGCCGATCTGGCGCGCGCGTACGGCTGCGATCACACCGTGAACTACGCCCGCGAAGACGTGGCGAAGCGGGTGCGCGAACTCACCGACGGCGTCGGCGTCGACGTGGTCTTCGACAGCGTCGGCAAGGACACCTTCATGGCCTCGCTCGACTCTCTCAAACGCCGCGGCCTGCTCGTCAATGTCGGCACCGCCTCGGGAACGATTCCGCCGTTCGATCCGCAACTGCTCGCGATCAAGGGCTCGCTGTTCCTGACGCGACCGGCGCTCGCGGACTACATCGCCGATCCCGCCGAGAAGGCGGCGCTCGCGCAGGAACTGTTCGATCACGTCGGCAGCGGACGCATCCGGATCGAGATCAACCAGCACTATGCGCTGGAGGATGCGGTCGCGGCGCATCGCGATCTGCAGTCGCGCAGGACCACCGGCTCGTCGATCTTCGTCATCTAATCCTCGTCATAGGCGATTCCCATGGAGCTTCCGCGCGGGGATGCCATCCCGGAGAGCGACAGCGACGCGATGCCGGTGTCGCGCAGGTACGCATGGGTCGTCTTCGGCGTGACGTTCTGCCTGCTGCTGTCGGACTACATGTCGCGGCAGGTACTGAACGCGGTGTTTCCGCATCTCAAGACGGAATGGGCCTTGTCCGATGCGCAGCTCGGCACGCTGAGCGGCATCGTCTCGCTGGCGGTCGGCGTGCTGGCGTTCCCGCTGTCGCTGCTGGCCGATCGCTGGGGCCGCATTCGCAGCCTGGTGCTGATGGCGATGCTGTGGAGTCTCGCCACGCTGGGCTGCGCGCTCGCGCGTGACTTCCAGCACCTGTTCGTCGCGCGATTCCTGGTCGGCGTCGGCGAAGCGGCTTACGGCAGCGTCGGCCTGGCCGTCGTGCTCAGCGTCTTTCCGGCGCGCCTGCGGGCGACCATCACTGGCATGTTCCTGGCGGGCGGCATGATCGGCTCGGTGCTGGGTATTTCCGGCGGCGGATTGATCGCGCAGCACTTCGGCTGGCGCGCTGCGTTCGCCGGCATGGCGACGTTCGGCATGCTGCTGACGCTTTGCTATCCGTTCATCGTGAGCGAAAGGCGCATTGCACCGGTTGCTCCCCAACAAGCCAGCCGCAATGCGCGGCCGAAGCTGCGTGAACTGATCGGCAGCCGTTCCGTCATCTGCGCCTACGCCGGCAGCGGCGTGCAGGTCTTCGTCAGCGGCGCCCTGCTCGCGTGGCTGCCCAGCTATCTCAACCGCACGTATGGCATGACGATCGCGCAGGCGGCGCTCGTTGCCGCGATCTTCGTGTTGAGCAGCGCCGCGGGCATGGCGCTGTGCGGCAACCTTTGCGACCGCGTCGGTCGCGACTCGCCGGCCGCGAAACTGTCGCTCGCCATTGCTTACTGCCTGAGCTGTTTCGTGCTGCTGGCCATCGCCTTCCACCTG
This sequence comes from Povalibacter sp., assembly GCF_036735925.1. Taxonomy (NCBI): domain Bacteria; kingdom Pseudomonadati; phylum Pseudomonadota; class Gammaproteobacteria; order Steroidobacterales; family Steroidobacteraceae; genus Povalibacter; species Povalibacter sp. Next base: position 56,386 of record NZ_DAINNK010000009.1, on the reverse strand, counting down.
CCTCCCGGCGTACCGCAACTGATCTTGATCGGGCTCGGCATGTTCGTCGGCGCGGGTACCGTGGGCCCTGCCGGCGCCATGGTTGCCAACCTCACGCCAGCGCCGATCCACGGCACGGCATTCGCCACGCTGTCGCTGGCCAACAATCTGCTGGGCCTCGCGCCCGGGCCGATCGTCGTCGGTGTGCTCGCCGATGCTTACGGTCTGACCGCCGCGCTGCAGTTCGTACCATTCGTCTGCTTGGTGTCGGCGTTCATCTTTGCCTGCGCGCGACGCCGCTACCGCGACGACCTGCAGCAGATCGAGATGCGCGTGCGCGTGGCCTGAATCCGATGACGTCCGCGACGCTGGCGACATTCCAGAACCGCAGCCGCGAGCTGCTGCCGGGACTGACGGTGACCGCCATCGTCGCCGCCGCGGCGACCTTCCTCGCAGAGCACTACTCGGCGCCGCTCATGCTGTTCGCATTGCTGCTCGGCATCGCGATGAATTTCCTGCCGGGCGAGACACGCTGCGCGTCAGGAATCGAATTTTCGGCGCGCGCCGTCCTGCGTGTCGGTGTGGCGCTGCTCGGCATTCGCGTGACGTTTGCACAGATCGCGCAGCTCGGCTGGCAGCCGCCGGTCATCGTGGTGATCTCGCTGATCGTCACGATCCTGGTGTCGACGCTGCTGGCGCGCTGGCTGCGCTTCAATACGCTGTTCGGATTCCTGACCGGCGGCGCTACTGCCATCTGCGGCGCGTCCGCGGCGCTGGCGCTGGCGGCAGCGCTGCCGGCACATCCGGGCAAGGAGAAGGCGACCACCTTCACCGTGATCGGCGTATCGGCGCTGTCGACCCTGGCGATGATCGTCTATCCGCTGCTTGCGCACTGGCTGCACCTGTCGCCGACAGCGGCCGGCGTGTTCATCGGCGGCACCATTCACGACGTCGCGCAGGTCGTCGGCGCCGGTTACAGCATGTCGCAACAGACCGGCGACGTCGCCACCGTCGTCAAGCTGATGCGCGTGGCGATGCTGCTTCCGGTGATCCTTTGCGCCGCGATGATCACGCGCGCACAGATCGGCACGCGCGGCGACCGGCCGCCCCTGCTGCCCTGGTTTGCGGTTGCCTTCGTGATGCTCGCCGCGGTCAACAGCACCGGCTGGATCGGTGCGACGGTCCGCGATGCCTGCAGCGACGTGTCGCGCTGGTGCCTGGCGATTGCCATGAGCGCCATCGGCATGAAAACCCAGCTCAAGGAACTGGCCACCGTCGGGTTGAAGCCGGTGATTCTGATGGTGATCGAGACGGTGGTGCTGGCGGGACTGGTGCTCGGGCTGTCCTGCTGGCTGGGCTGATCGGCCCATCGGCGGCACCGAACGGCGGACGGCACACGGATTTCCTTATCGGCCCGCGGCGTACTGCGTGAATCCGAGCTGGCCCGGCCTGCGATTCGGCGCGAAACCGTTGGCGGCCAGTGTTTCGTCGGCGTCGTTGTAGAACGTGCCGATCCGATAGATCTCGCGCGCCTGCTGCGCATTGGCGACATCGCGACCGACCTCGCGCGAAATGCGCACGAGCTGTTCGATCTGTTCGACGGAGCCCATCTTGCGATCGCGGCGCTGCGTCCAGAGGTTGTCCTCGATCCCGCAGCGCACGTGCAGGCCCATGGCGATCGCCATCATGTTGAGCGGCAGCACGTTCAGCATCGACGTTTCGAGCGTGAGCACGGAACCGTCGGGGCAGGCGCGCACGAAGTTGGCGAGGTTGTAGAGGTTCGGCGCATCGAAGCCGCCGCCGATGGCCACCCACGTCAGGATCAGCGGCACGTTCGCCGCGCCGCGACGCATCATGCGTTCCACCGTCTCGAGCTGCGCAATGTTGGCGAGCTGGAAATGCGTCTGGATGCCCTTCGCGGACAGCCTGCGGATGTGCTCCTCGACCCATTCAGGGCCGGCGGGAATCGTCATCTCGCGATACGCACGGTACAGCGCGGGATCGGCGATCGACGTTCCTGCGAGATCGGCCGGCACCATCTGCTCGACGATGTTCATCTGATTGGTGTTGATCGCGATCGTCACCTGATCCGGCGCCGGCTGCAGTTCCGCCAGCATGTGGCGCGTGTCGTCCGACAGCCACTTGGCCGCTTCGCCGTCGCTTTCCGGCGCGAAGGAAATCGAGCCACCGACCTGCAGGATCAGTTCGGGAACGCGCGCGCGAATGCCGGCGAGCAGTTCGTTGAACTTCGACAGACGCTTCGAACCCTTGCCGTCCAGTTCGCGCACGTGCAGGTGCAGCACTGTCGCGCCGGCGTTGTAGCAGTCGACGGCTTTCTGGATCTGCTGTTCCATCGTCACCGGAATGTCTTCCGGAAAGTCGGCCGGCATCCATTCCGGTCCGTACGGCGCGACCGTGATGACGAGCTTCTGCTGGTTTTCGGGAAAGAGGGAGCCGTCGAGGAAATTCATGCGGAGGTTTCCTTCTGAACCGATTTCAATAGGGCTTGTCGCCGACGATGCCGGCGCGTTCCATCCGGCGATGGCAGGGCGCGTAGTCCATGACCGCGTAGTGCTGCGTGCTGCGGTTGTCCCAGATCGCGACGCTGTTCGGCTGCCAGCGCCAGCGCACCTGGTATTCGGGGACATAGGCCTGACTGATCAGGTAGCGCAGCAGATCGGCCGCGCCTGGATTGGCGTCCTGCCCGTAACGGACGTTGGCCGGCGTGTGATAGTTGGTGAAGTGCGTGGTGAACGCGTTGACGAACAGAATCTTCTCACCCGTCTCCGGATGCGTACGCACGACCGGATGCTCGGCATCGGGATACTGCGCCTTGAGCGCCAGACGCTTCTCGATCGGCATGGCCGCACCGAACGAAGCCTCGATGCTGTGACGCGCACGCAGGTTGGCGATGCGCGCCTTGATCTCGTCCGGAAGGCGTTCGTAGGCAAGCGCCATGTTGGCCCACATCGTGTCGCCGCCGACCGGCGGACACTCCACGCATCGCAGTACGCAGCCCATCGGCGGTTCTTCGCGCCAGGTCGCATCGGTGTGCCAGGCGTTCTCGTAACGATCGACCGGCATCTCCGGGCTCTTGTAGATCAGCACGAGACCGGGATAGTCGGGATGACTCGGCGCGACCGGATGATCCTCGAGCCTGCCGAAGCGCGCAGCGAAGTCGACGTGCTCGCCTCGTGAAATGCGCTGATCGCGCAGGAACAGCACCCGATGACGCAGCAGCGCGGCCTTGATCTCGCCGAACAGATCGGCGTCGTAGGCCGCTTCGGCGAGATTGACGCCGACCAGTTCGGCGCCGAGAGCGCAGGTGAGTGGCTCGATACGCATGGCAGTTCTCTTCCCGACGGCGAAAGGCCTGGCGGCGCAACGGGCGCCTGGCCATCGATTTCGACGTTAGTGGATGCCGTCCAGGACGCGCCTGCCAAAAAGCGACATGCGCTGCGCATTTGGTGACATGGGTGTGCGCGGTCGAGCTATCCCGGATGTGGGATGAGGTCGAATCGAGCGTCCCTTCCTCCGCGCAGCGGAAGGGGTCTGTAGGTCAGGCTTCAGCCTGACTCTGAAAAAAAGCCGGCGTCACCGCAAGAGAAGCCCCCACCCTAACCCTCCCCCGCTGCGCGGAGGAGGGGATCGGAAGAGGCCGCCTGCCGGTTCCACGGCATGTGTCGCAGCAGCGTCGCCAGACCGCAGAAGCCAGTCGCGCCCGCGAAGACCAGACCCGCACCGACGAACGCCGATAGCGCGTAGAACCACGACGACACGGTCGCGCCGAGCGCAACACCGAGCACGACGGCGCTGCCCGCCGCGAGTTGCACCTGACGCATCAGCTCGAGCGGCTGGCTGCGATCGGCGATCACCGGCAGGCCCGCTTTCTTCCAGGCATCGAGCCCGCCTTCGAGCAGATAGGCCTCGCACGGGACCGACTGCGACAGACGGTCCGCGTTGACGGCAGTACGCGCCCCGGAGCGGCAGTGAAAAATGACCTGCGATGCATCGCCGATGTCGCAACCAGCGTGCGGCAGCGAAGACACAGGCTTCGACCGCGCCTGTGAGATGCGCTCGCGCGCATGTTCGTCGGGTTCGCGGATGTCCACGAGCACGGCGCCGGCGTCGATCAGCTTTTTCGCTTCCGCGGCAGTGATGGAACGAAGTGACATGACGGCCTCCTAGGAACAGTAGATGTCCTTGAGCAGCGCGACGATCTTTTCCAGGTTGGGATCGGCGATGCGATAGAAAACGGACTGCGCCTCGCGACGGCTTTCCACCATCCCTTCCTCGCGCATGCGGGCGAGATGCTGCGAGGTCGCGGACGGGCTCAACTCCACCGCCTCCGCCAGTTCGCCGGCGCTTGCCTCGCCGCTGCCGATCAGCGTGCACAGGATCAGCAGGCGCCGGTCGTTGCCGAGCGAGCGCAGCAGGGCGGCGGCCTGGTCGGCGCTGGCCTTCATCTTCGTCAGATCGCGCTTGGTCAGGGGCATGACAGTCCTTATTTCAGTTGACGCTAAATTTAGCAATTACTAAAATAAAGTCAAGCAGAGAACCTGAACGAGGACAAAGCCATGAATACCGCCGTCATCCAGGCCTTCTTCGACGAGCCGACCCATACCGTCACCTACCTGGTGGCCGATCCGGCGACCGGCGACGCCGTCATCATCGATCCGGTGCTGGACTACGATCACCGCTCCGGCCGTGCCGGCGTCGAGTCCGCCGACAGGGTGCTCGCCGCCGCGAAATCGGCGGGCCTGCGAGTCACGTGGATCCTGGAAACCCACGCGCACGCCGACCATCTGTCCGCCGCGCCGTATCTCAAACAGCAGACCGGCGCGACCACGGGCATCGGCGAACACATCCGCGACGTGCAGCGCATCTTCCGGCCCGTGTTCAACCTGACCGACGTCTCGGGCGACGGCAGCGAGTTCGATCGCCTGTTCCGCGATGGCGAGCGGTTCTCCCTGGGATCGCTGGAAGTCGAAGTGCTGCACACGCCGGGACACACGCCGGCCTGCGTCTCCTACCGGATCGGCGATGCGGTGTTCGTCGGCGACACGCTCTTCATGCCCGACTACGGCACGGCGCGGGCGGATTTTCCGGGCGGCGATGCGGGGACGCTGTACCGCTCGATCCAGAAGCTGCTGGCGCTGCCGCCGCAGACGCGGCTGTTCATGTGCCACGACTACAAGCCGGCCGGACGCGATCACTACTCGTGGGAGACGACGGTGGGAGAAGAACGCGCGCGCAACGTCCACGTCGGCAGCAACATCTCCGAACAGGAATTCGTGGCGATGCGTCGCGCCCGCGACGCCTCGCTCGCCGCGCCGACGCTGTTGCTGCCATCGATCCAGGTCAACGTGCGCGCCGGCCGGCTGCCGGCCGCCGAATCCAACGGCGTGCGTTACCTCAAGATCCCAATGCGGCTGACCGGAGCGGCCGAACCGCCGGCAAAGTGAGCGACTGTTTGCTTACAATCCGGCCCCGATGTCGCTCCGCGCTCTACAACCGTGATCGCCTCCTGGCTGCCTACGCCGACTCACTACCTGCTGGTGAGCGCGATTGCGGTGCTCGTCTACATCCTGACCACCCGCGGCCAGCACCAGCGGCGCGCACCGACCTCGGCGATTGCCTGGGTGCTCGGACTCGCGCTCGTGCCTTATCTGATGCTGCCGCTCTACCTGCTGTTCGGGCAGCGCAAGCTGCGTCCCGTCGCCACGCCGCGCACCGGTGATGTGGAGGCAGGACATCACTGGGCGGCCGAACTGATCGAGTGCTTCGGACTCGCGCCGCCGTCACTGGCCGAAGTACGCCTGCATCGCGATGGACTGGAAGCCCGCGCGGCGCTGTGGGAAATCATCGATGCGGCGCAGTCGCGTCTCGATGTCTGCACCTTCCTGATCGGCAACGATCCGATCGGCGCCGAAGCGATCGAACGCCTGACGAAGCGCGCACGCGCCGGCGTACGCGTGCGTCTGCTGCTCGACGGATTCGGGGCCGTGTTCGTCCCGCGCCGGTTCATGCGCAGGCTGCGCGAGGCGGGGGTCGAAGTGGCGGTGTTCCGGCCGTTCCTGAGCCTGCGGCGCCTCGGCCCGAGAAACCTGCGCAATCATCGCAAGTTCGTGATCGCCGACGACCGCTGGCTGTGGAGCGGCGGCCGCAATCTCGCCGCCGAATACTTCATCGACTGGAAGGGCGTGCCGGCCTGGCTCGACCTGTCGTTCGACCTGCGAGGTGCAATCGCCGCGGAAGCTGCGCGGCAGTTCGATCTCGACTGGACGGTCACCACGCGCGGCCAGGCGAATGGCACGCACGCCCCGCAATCCACGAGCGTGTCGCAGGGTTCACTCGTGCAATTCCTGCCGAGCGGTCCCGATCAGGCGGAAGACACCGCGCAGTCGCTGCTGGTCGATGCCTGCTATCGCGCGCGCCGGCGCATCCTCGCCGTAACGCCCTACTTCGTTCCCGACGACAGCCTGCGTGTCGCGCTGCGGCTGGCCGCGCGTCGCGGCGTACGTGTCACCATCGTGCTGCCCGATGAATCGAACCACCGCCTCGCCGATTTCGTCCGCTCGCGCGCCATGCGCGATCTCGCCGTGGCCGGCGTCGAATTCCGCCTGCTGCCCGTGATGATTCACGCGAAGGCGCTGGTCGTCGATGAGACGCTGGCGATGAGCGGCTCGATCAACCTCGATCTGCGCAGCCTGCTGCTGAATCACGAAGCGTCGGTCGTGTTCTACGGCGCGCACGACATCGCCTGGTTCGCGCAGTGGATCGAGCAACAGGTGACGCAGGGAGCAGCGTACGAAGCGAAGCCGCCCGGCCTGATGAGGGATATCGCAGAAGGACTGCTGCTGACGGTGGCGTTTCAGCTCTGACGCCGCATTGAGCCGCCAGCGATCAGGGTGAAGGCCGATTGTGCGTCCCCTCCTCCGCGCAGCGGGGGCCTGTAGGTCAGGCTTTAGCCTGACTTCCGGAAGAGGCCGGCTGTGACCGAAGGAAATCCCGCGGGAAAGCCGGCCCCACAGTAGGAGAACAGACCCGACACATGCATCAGCGCAGGCGTTGCCATTGCCGCAGTCGCTGGCCATGATGCACCCACTGCACCTGAGCCGGGGGATGTATGCGCTTGCTTTGGACGATGACGACTGCTGCGTTCGCGATGCTGTGTGGCCTGTCGGCGAGCGCCGCGACCTGGACCGAGGGCCAGCACTATTTCCGGGTGCAGCCGGCGCAACTCACGCTCGCGGGCCCCGGCAAGGTGGAAGTCGCCGAAGCCTTTTCGTACGGCTGCCCGGCCTGCAACCAGTTCCTGCCCATCATGGAGGAGATCGAGAAACAGCTGCCGTCGCAGGCGCAGGTCGTCCTCGTGCATGCCTCCTTCAACACGGCCGAACAGTGGCCGATGTTCCAGCGCGCGTTCTATACGGCACAGCAACTCGGGCTGGTCGCAAAGACGCATGAGTCCATGTTCACGGCCATCTGGGGCGGCGGTCCGCTGGCCGTGGTCGACGGTTCGGGTCGCATCAAAAAGCCTGCCCCGACCATCGAAGACGCTGCCCGGTGGTATGCACAGAAAACCGGCGTCGATGCGCAGAAATTCGTCGAGACCTCGAAGTCGTTCGCGGTGGACAGCAACATCCGGCGCGCGGAAGCCTGGATGAAAGCCTGTCGCGTCGATTCGACGCCGACCCTCGTCATCAACGGCAAATACCGGCTGACGGTCCGTTCGGCGGGCGGCGTGCAACAGACGATCGAGCTGATCGACTGGCTGGTAGCGCGGGAGCTGGCGGCCACGACGGCGGCGCGTTGATTCTTTTCTTCCTGTGGGGCCGGCTTTAGCCGGCCTCTTCGGAGTCAGGCTGAAGCCTGACCTACAGAAATCCCGCTTGCCCCGGACCGCGCACCGGTGGTATCAATCCCGCCCCTTTCCATGCAACCCCGAGGGAGGCATCGATGAACATCGCATCGCATATGCGCCTTCCCACGCCGGCGAGTTTCCACTGAGCCCCGGCTGGGGCTGACTCGTACCGGCTTCCTTCGCTGGAAGCATTCCCGAGGTTTGCATTGGAGCGGCACGCATCACGTGCCGGACTGTCATGACGATATCCCGCGCAGAGGGCGCTCAAGTCCTCCGCAAAGTTCTTTCCTTCACGTTCGGTCTGTGGGGCCGGCGCCGTGCGCTGGTCGCCGGCATCGCGCTGTCCATGTCGCTCGCGACCCTGACTGAAGTCTTCGTGCCCGTGTATGCGGGACGATTGATCGATGCCGTCACCAGCGGCGCGACCGACGCTGCGCTGTCCGCGTTCCTGACGATGGTCGTGCTCGGGCTGATGCTGGTCCTGCTGCGTCACCTGGCATGGTGGGGCGTCGTGCCGCTGACGCTGGGCCTGATGACTTCGGTGGCGCGCGACACGTTCCATCGCGTGCAGCGCCTGTCGACCGACTGGCATGCCAACAGCTTCGCCGGTTCGATCGTGCGCAAGATCACGCGCGGCATGTGGGCGCTCGATACGCTCGACGACGTATTGCTGCTGTATCTGCTGCCGTCGGCTGTGGTGCTGATCGGCACGGTCGTGCTGCTCGGCGCGCACTGGCCGTTGATGGGCGTCGTCATGGCGATCGGCTCGGCGGCGTACGTGACGTTCAGCATCGTGGTGGCGACGCGGATCATCGCGCCGGCGTCGCGCCTGTCGAATGCGCAGGACACGAAGATCGGCGGCGTGCTGGCCGATGCGCTCAGTTCCAACGCCGTGGTCAAGGCATTCGGTGCGGAGCAGCGCGAGGATGCGCGGCTGGCGCGCGTCGTCGACAAATGGCGGCGACGTACTTCGCGGACCTGGATGCGCCATACCTGGAGCGGCAGCACGCAGCTCGCGCTGCTGTGGGCGATCCGCACATCCATCACGGGCGTGGCGCTGTGGCTGTGGTCGCAGGGCAAGGCCACGCCGGGCGAGATCACGTACGTCCTCACCACCTACTTCGTCGTGCACGGCTACCTGCGCGAGATCGGACAGCATGTCCATCAGCTGCAGCGTTCCGTGAACGAGATGGAAGAGATGGTGCGCCTGTATGACGAACCGCTGGGCGTCGCCGATGCGCCGGGCGCTGCGCCGCTGCGCATCACGAACGGTGAAGTGCGCTTCGAGCACGTCACCTTCAGCTATGCGGGACATCATCAGCCGCTGTATCGCGACCTGAACGTGCGCATCGCCGGCGGGCAGCGCATCGGGCTGGTGGGACATTCGGGCTCCGGCAAGACGACGTTCGTCAAGCTGATCCAGCGGCTCTACGACGTGAAGTCGGGCCACGTGCTGATCGACGGACAGGACGTTGCCCACGCGACTCAGGAATCGCTGCGCTCGCAGATCGCGATCGTGCCGCAGGAGCCGATCCTGTTTCATCGCAGCCTGGCGGAGAACATCGCGTATGCGAAGCCCGACGCCACGCAGGCACAGATCGAACGTGCGGCGCGGCTCGCCAACGCGCACGACTTCATCGCGCGACTGCCGCGCGGTTATCAGACGCTGGTCGGCGAGCGCGGCATCAAGCTGTCGGGCGGCGAACGCCAGCGCGTCGCACTGGCGCGCGCCTTCCTCGCCGACGCGCCGATCCTGATCCTGGACGAAGCGACGTCGAGCCTGGATTCGGAATCGGAGGCGTTGATCCAGGAAGCGATGGAACGACTGATGAGGGGACGCACGTCGATCATCATCGCGCACCGGCTGTCCACCGTGCGCGCGGTGGACCGGATCCTGGTGTTCGAGCAGGGCCGCATCATCGAGGACGGCAATCACGAGACGCTGCTGCGCCAGTCGCACGGTCACTATCGCCGGTTGTTCGAGCGACAGTCGGGCGCGTTCGTGGCGCCGGCGGAGATGATCGACTAGCGCAATTCCTCCCTGTGGGGCCGGCTTCAGCCGGCCTCTTCTGTAGGTCAGGCTTTAGCCTGACTTCTCAAGAAGGCCGGCTGAAGCCGGCCCCACAGGAAGAGCGGTGTCCGCTCGCACCGCGCTGGTGTAGCCTCGATGCATGACTGCCGCTGCGGCCGAGCCGGTTTCCATCGCGGTGGGCGAATCGCTCACCGTCAGCGGGCTGTACCTGCGACCGACACAGGCAACAGCGTGCTACGTGCTCAGCCACGGCGCTGGCGCCGGGATGACTCATGCCTCCATGGCAACGCTCGCGAACGGACTCGCCGATCTCGGCGTCGCGACATTGCGTTACCAGTTTCCCTACATGGAGCGCGGTTCGAAGCGACCCGATCCGCCGCCGCTGTGCCACGCGACCGTGCGCGCCGCCGTATCGATGGCCGCGCAGGTTGCGGGCGATCTGCCGCTGATCGCGGGCGGCCGGTCGTTCGGCGGCCGCATGACATCGCAGGCCCAGGCATTGGCGCCGCTGCCCGGTGTCCGCGGTCTTGCCTTCCTCGCCTTCCCGCTGCATCCCGCCGGCAAACCTTCGATCGAACGCGCAGCCCATCTGGCTGACGTGCGCATCCCGATGCTCTTCCTGCAGGGAACGCGCGACGAACTCGCGACGCTCGATCTGCTGCAACCGGTAGTCACCGGCCTCGGCACGCGCGCCACGCTGAAACTCCTGGCGGATGCGGATCATTCCTTTCACGTACCGGCACGCAGCGGCCGCAAGGACGCCGACGTACGCGACGAAGCGCTGCGCACGCTGGTCGCGTGGACGCAGCATCTGCAGCAATGAGCGACACCCGCAAACTCCGGATCGTCGCGACCGTCGTGGCCTCGTTCACGCTCCTGATCGCCGCCGTGCTGACGCTGCTCGTCAAACACGTCATCACGTTTCAGATGGCGCTGCTGATGCTCATCGCCCTGTTCGGCCTCTACTTCGGCTTCGGTGTCCTCATCGCCGTGTGGCGGTTCATCGGGAAGCTCGAGTAAGAATGTTTCACACGGAGATCACGGAGAAGAGAATTTCCACGGGGAAGGAAGGGGAACACGGGGGACACGGGGAAGAAGAACTTTTCCGTTCCGAACCCCGTGCTCCCCGTGTTCCCCTTCCTCCCCCGTGGAAATTCTTCTTCCGACCTCCGTGGACTCCGTGATCTCCGTGTGAAACATTCTTCCTCTTCATGAAACGTCCGCTGGAAAAATACGCCGCGAAGCGCAAGTTCACGCGCACGCCGGAGCCGGGGCCGAAGCTCGTGGAGCGCAGCGGGCCGCTGCTGTTCATCGTGCAGAAGCACGCGGCGCGACGCCTGCACTACGACTTCCGGCTCGAACTCGATGGCGTGCTCAAATCCTGGGCCGTGCCGAAGGGTCCGTCGCTGCAGGTCGGCGAGAAGCGGCTGGCGGTCGAAGTGGAAGATCATCCGTTCGATTACGCCTCGTTCGAGGGCGTGATCCCGGAGAAGCAGTACGGCGCGGGCAATGTCATCGTCTGGGACTGCGGCGTCTATTCGCCGGACGAGGGTGGCAGGTATTCGTTCGGCGATCGCGAGGAAGCGGAAGAACGGCTGCGACGCGAACTCGCGAACGGCAAGCTGAGTTTCTTTCTGCGCGGCGAGAAGCTGAAGGGATCGTTCGCGCTGGTCCGCACCTCCACGGACAAGCAGTGGCTGCTCATCAAGCACAAGGATCGCTTCGCCGGCGTCGACACGCTGCTGGCGCAGAACACCTCGGTGCTTTCCGGCGTCACGCTGGATGAAATCGCCGACGTCGATCGGCAGCGTCTCTCAGCGAGATTGCTTGCACCCGCGGGGCCCGCCGAAGCGCTGCCGCAGCAACTCGAACCGATGCTGGCGGAATCGGGCGACGATCCGCAGACGCAGGCCGACTGGATGTACGAACCCAAGCTCGATGGCTATCGCGTGCTGGCCTACATCGACGAGGGCAATGTCTTTCTGCAGTCGCGCCGCGGCATCGATCTCACGCCGCTGTTTCCGGAAGTCGTCGAAGAACTGCAGCAGCAGCACGTCGATACCATGCTGCTGGACGGCGAGATCGTCGCGCTCGACGACGACGGCAAGCCCTCCTTCAACGCGCTGCAGAATCGTGCACAGCGCAAGGGCGCGAAGGAACTCGGCGCTGCGCGGCGCGACAATCCCGTCATTTTCCTGTGCTTCGACCTGCTGCACTTCGCCGGCATGAATCTGCGCGGCGCGACCTACCTGGAACGTCGCCGTTATCTGACGCAATGCCTGCTGCCGTCGGCACACGTGCAGCTCGTGCATGCATCGCATGATGCCGAGCAACTGTTCTCAGCGTCGCTGGCCAGCGGCTTCGAAGGCATCGTCGCGAAGCGGTGCGACAGCGTGTATCAACCGGGCAAGCGTTCCGCCGCCTGGGTGAAGTACAAGTCGAGACGCACCGGCGAGTTCGTCGTGGGCGGCTATACCCAGGGACGTCGCGGCCGCGGCAAGCTGGGGGCGCTGGTGCTCGGTTACTACAAGGGCCGGCAACTGCGCTACGTGGCTCACTCCGGCTCCGGCCTGACGGACGCGTCCATCAAGCAGATTCTCGCGTACGCGAGCACGCTCGAAACGAAGACCTCGCCGTTCGCGGAGAAGCCGCCGCTCAATGCACCGGCCACGTGGTTGAAGCCCGAGCTGGTGGCAGAAATCCAGTTCGATGCATGGACGCCGGACGGGCACCTGCGCAGCCCGATCTTCCTGCGCCTGCGCAATGACATCGAACCGAAGGCAGTCCGCACCGGGCCGGACAGGAAGGCCGGCGGCGCCAAGCCGAAGAAGACACCGACGAACGACATCGAGTCGGTGCTCGAACAGCTGGACAACAAGGCGCAGCAGCTCGAGCTCGTCGTCGGCGATGCGAAGATCCGCCTGACCAATCTCGATCGCGAATACTGGCCGGCCGACAAGGCCGCGAAATTTCCTGCCATCACCAAGCGCGAGCATCTGCGCTATCTCGCGCGCGTGGCGCCCTTCATGATTCCGCACCTGCGCGACCGGCCGCTCACCCTGATCCGCATGCCCGAAGGCATCGGCGGCGAGCGTTTCTTCCAGAAGCATTGGGAGCAGGAACGGCCGGCGTTCGTGGAGACCGTCTCGGTGTTTTCCGAGCATCGCGAAGGCAAGCATGAATACGTGATGGGCAACAATCTGCCGACGCTGCTGTGGCTCGGCCAGGTCGGCACGCTCGAATTCCACGTCTGGCATTCGCGCGCGAAAGTCGCCGCGGATTCGAAGAGCAAGAGCACCGACTACGACAGTTCCATCGAGTCGATGGAAGCCTCGGTGCTGAACTATCCCGACTACCTGGTCTTCGACATCGATCCGTACATCTATTCCGGCAAGGAAGCGAAGGGCGCCGAGCCGGAGCTCAACAAGAAAGGCTTTGCCGTCGGCAAACGCGTGGCCTTCTGGATCAACGACCTGCTCAAGGAAATGTCGCTCACGGCGCGGGTGAAGACGTCCGGCAAGACGGGCCTGCACGTGTTCGTGCCGATCGAGCGCAGCCTGACCTTCGACGAGGCCCGCCACCTCTGCGAGCTGGTCGGCCGTCACGTCATGCAGGCCCATCCGAAGGAAGTGACCCTGGAATGGGCCGTGGTGAAACGGACCGGCAAGATCTTCATCGACTACAACATGAATGTCCGGGGCAAGACCCTGAACGTGGCCTATTCCCCCCGCGGGGTGCCGGGGGCCCCGGTCTCCATGCCCCTGACCTGGGAGGAGCTGGAAGCCGCCGAACCCGGGCACTTCACCATGCGAAACGTGCTCGAGCGCTTGGAAAAGACCGGCGACCGGTGGCATGATGTTCTTTCGATAAAACAGAATCTTGCGAAAGTCTTCGGAAGTAACGGTCGAAAATAACTCGGTAAGCAGGTCGGAATAGTGGCTGCCGGAACGTCCTTGAGGCGCGAGGCATTCCCACTCGGCAGACGGCAAACAAGAGGCAGCCATGGCCGCACGTTCTATCGGTTCCCTGACGATTTCCTTCGGACTCGTCGCCATTCCGGTGAAGCTTTACTCGGCCACGCAGTCGAGCAATGCCATCTCCTTCAATCTGCTGCATGCGACGTGTGGCTCGCGCCTCAAGCAGCAGTACATCTGCCAGAAGGAAGGCGTGATCGTCGATCGCGGCGAGATGGTGAAGGGTTACGAATTCGCCAAGGACCAGTACGTCCGCTTCACGCCGGAAGAGATCAAGCAGCTCGAGGAAGTCGGCACGCACTCCGTCGACATCTCCGAGTTCGTGCCCATCGAAGCGATCGATCCCGTCTACTTCGACAAGACCTACTACCTCGCACCGGACAAGGGCGCAGCCAAGCCCTATGCCCTGCTGGTCGAAGCACTCAAGGAATCGAAGCGCTGTGCCGTCGCGCACTGGGCTTCGCGCGGAAAATCCCACATCGTGGCGCTGCGGCCGGTGGGCGATGTGCTGACGATGCAGCAGCTGTACTTCGCGTCCGATGTCCGGCCCGCTACCGAGATGGACGTCGCCAAGATCGATGTGAAACCGCAGGAGCTGAAACTCGCCCGCCAGCTCATCGACCAGCAATCGGCAACCTCGTTCGACCCGACCGCCTACACCGATGACGTGCGCGTACGCATCGAAGCTGCCATCCAGAAGAAAGTCGAAGGCCAGGAAATTTCCGTGTCCGAAGCGCAGCCCGAAACCGGCGGCAAGGTCATCGATCTCATGGATGCCCTGCGCGCCAGCCTGGAAAAGAGCGACACCGCGAAAGCCAGCGTCTCGAAGCTCGGCCCGCGCAAGGCGGCCAAGCGCGTCGAACAGCCGGCGAAGGTGGCCCGGAAAGCGGGCAAGAGGTAGCTAGAGCTTCTTACTGTGGGGCCGGCTTCAGCCGGCCATTTTCGGAGTCAGGCTGAAGCCTGACCTACAGAAAGAAACAGATCGCCTGGATCCGATGCAGACCTACAGCGCCGCCGACATCGAACGAATCCTGCGCCTCTCGCGCAGTACGTTGCGCGGGCTGATCAAGAACGGCTTCGTCAAGCCGGAACGGGGACCGAAGCGCGAACTGCGCTTCTCCTTTCAGGATCTCATCGTGCTGCGGGCCGCGCGGTCGCTGCTCGAAGCGAAAGTCCCCGTACGTCGTATCAATCGCTCGCTGCAGGATCTGCGGCGCCACCTGCCCGAAGAAGCACCGCTCTCCGGTCTCAGCATCAGCGCGATCGGCGACGAAGTGGTGGTGCGCGACGGCAGGAATCATTTCCATGCCGACAGCGGCCAGTATGTGCTGGGCTTCGACGTCAGCGTCGAGAACGGCGTCGTGCGCGTCGTCGAGCGCAAGGAGGAAGCCGCCGATTCCGAAGCGCAGGATGTCGATGACTGGTTCGATCGGGCACTCGAACTCGAAACGAGCAATCCGCAGGAAGCGCGCGCCGCCTATGAGCGCGTGGTCGCAGCCGAACCCGATCACTGCGCCGCGTGGATCAACCTCGGTCGGCTGCTCCACGAGCAGCATCAGACCGGCGAAGCCGAGATCATTTATCGGCGCGCGATGGAACAGTGCGGACCGGATCCTGTTCTCATGTTCAACCTCGGCGTGCTGATGGAAGACCTGGACCGGCCCGCCGCCGCGGTCGAGGCCTATCAGGCGGCAATCACCGAAGACCCGACGCTGGCCGACGGCCATTTCAACCTCGCCCGCCTGTACGAAGCGATGGGCAAGGCACAGCACGCCATCCGTCACCTCGGCCAGTACCGTCGTCTCGTCTCTGCAGAGTAGGAGGAAGAAGAATTTCCACGGGGGACACGGGGAACACGGGGCTCGGAACAGAAAGAAATCTTCTTGTCCCCGTGTTCCCCGTGTCCCCCGTGGAAACTTTCTTCTCTTTGTCTTGAACTCCGTGTTCTCCGTGAACTCCGTGTGAAACTTCTCCCTCCGAGGACGTCATGGCGCTCTGGGTCGGCACCTCCGGTTACAACTACGACGAATGGAAGGGCGGCTTCTATCCGCAGAAGATCGCCGGCGACCAGATGCTGCCGTACTACGCGCAGCGGCTGACGACGGTCGAGATCAACTACACCTACTACCGGATGCCGAATGCGAAGACGCTGCAGGGGTGGAACGACGCCACACCGGCCCGCTTCAAACTGACGCTGAAGGCGCCGAAGCGGATCACGCACGAAGCGAAGCTGCACGATTGCGCGGACTCGGTGAAATATTTCGTCGAGACGGCCGCCAGGCTCGGACCGAAGCTCGGCGCCCTGCTCTTCCAGCTGCCGCCGAGCCTGCGCCAGAACCTGCCGTTGCTCGATGCCTTCCTGGAAACCCTGCCGGAAGGCACGTGCGGCGCCTTCGAGTTCCGTCACGGCTCATGGCTGAACGAAGAAGTCTATGCGCGGCTGCGGGCGCGCAACCTCGCCCTGTGCGTCGCCGACAGCGTGACGATGACCACGCCGCTCGTCCTGACGGCCGACTATGCATATTTCCGCCTGCGCGACGAAGGCTATTCTCCGGACGATATCGCGGGCTGGGCGGCGCGTATTCGCGACGCCACGGCCGGATGCAAAGAGGTCTACGTCTACTTCAAGCACGAAGAGGCCGGCCTCGGACCGCAGTTCGCGAAAGCATTTCTGGATGCACTCGACGGTGAATGACCTGCGACCGGCTTCTTTCTGTAGGTCAGGCTTCAGCCTGACTCCTTAAAAGGCCGGCTAAAGCCGGCCCCACAGGCAGAGCAGATCCTTGAGTCAGTGCCATTCGGCTACAGCCGGCCCCACAGGATCAATCGCCGTACGCATCCACTCCCAGCTCCCTCAGAATCGCCACACGCAACTCCTGCGCCTCCGGACTCGCCAGCTTGCGCGGATGCGGGAACGGCACATCGAAGCTCGCCTGGATCCGGGTCGGCCGCGGCGACAGGACCATGATGCGATCGGCGAGGTGGATCGCCTCCTCCACATCATGGGTGATGAGCATCACCGTGTGACGCTCCTGAGCGAGGATGCGCAGCAACTCGTTGCGCATGCGCAGGCTCATGAGCGCATCCAGCGCCGAGAAGGGCTCGTCCATGTAGAGCACTTCCGGCCGGACGGCCAGTGCGCGCGCGATCTCGGCACGCTTCAGCATGCCGCCCGACAATTCATGCGGGTAACTCTTCTCGAAGCCCGTCAGCCCGACGATCGCCGCGTAGTGATCCGCGATCTCCACCTTCTTCGCCGGCGAGTGACCGTTGAGACCGAACATCAGGTTCTCCTGCACGGTGAGCCACGGGAACACCGAGCCGTGCTGCGAGATCAGGATGCCCTTCGCGTTGGGTTTGTTGCGCGGCTTGCCGTCGATGATCACCGCGCCCTGATCCGGCTGGATGAAGCCGGCGATGATGTTCATCAGCGTCGACTTGCCGCAGCCCGATGGTCCGACGATGGCGACGAACTCGCCGTCGCGCACGGAAAAGCTCACGTCATCGACGACGTTGAGCGCACTGCCGTCCTTGACGAAACTCTTGCGCAGATCGCGCACTTCGATCTTGATGGGATGCACTGGCCGCTCTCTCTCGTTCCTGCCATTCACGATCCGCCATTCGCTATCCGCTTCAATGGACATAGCGCCACCGCACCAGCTTCAACCCTTCGAGCATCCGCATGCTCCCGTCGAGCATCAGCCCGATGAGACCGATGATGATCATGCCGGCGATCACGAGGTCGTAACGGTTACCGGCGTTACGCGAATCCATGATCATGTAGCCGAGTCCCGAGCGCAGCGCGATCATCTCGGCCGCCACCACGACGAGCCACGCCACGCCAAGGCCGATGCGCATGCCGACGATGATCTGCGGCAGCACGGCCGGTATGACGACCTGCGTGAACAGCGTGTAGCGCGACACGCCGAAATTCTCCGCGGCCCTGAGATAGCGCTTCTCGATCGTGTGCACGCCGACGACGGTCTGCACGATCATCGGAAAGACCGACGAGATGAAGATGAGATAGATGGGCGATGCGTTGCCGACGCCAAACCAGAGAATGGCAATCGGGATCCAGGCGATCGGCGAGATCGGGCGCAGGATCTGGAACAGCGGATTCAGCGTGTCATACGCCCCGCGCACCCACCCCATCCAGAGTCCGAGCGGAATGGCCACGATGACAGCCAGAAAAAAGCCGGCGCCGACGCGCATGAGCGACGCACCGATGTGCATCCACAATGTTCCGTCCTCGATCAGCTCGGCCGTGCCCGTCACCACCTTCCAGGGCGACGGGAAGATCATGCTCTTCGTGACGACGACGCTGATCCACCACGCGCCGATAAGCAGCGCGACGATGGCGAGTGCCGGTAGTGATTGCTTTACCCGTTCCATACCTGTTCTTGTTCTCTCACGCTTTCAACTTCGACCATTGCTCGCGCACACGCCAGGCGATGCGTCTCCACGGCGTCGACGGTTCCGGATAGACGATGACCGTCATCTGCCCGCTCGCGTGCGCCGTGCATGCGAACTGGTACTCCGAAGCCACTTCGAACGGCAGCCGGAAACTCTGTCCCGGCATCATCAGTGCCGGGCCAAACGTCTGCGGCACATCGTCGAGATTCCTGAGCAGCAGCACGTCGTTCACACCGAGCGTCAACCGGATCTCGTTCGGCAGGATGTCCACCAGATCGCCGGCCATGCGCCGCGCCCACGTTCCCTGCGGAATCTCGAACACTTCCTCGCGCGACGCAGGTTTGTCGATCGGAGCGAACCCCGCCCAGCCCAGAATCGCCAGTAGCCCGACTGCGAACGCTCCGCCGATCGCTGCACCGGCACGAGACTTCATTCGCTCAGCAGGACCCGGAGGTCGTGCACGTAATCATCCGGCGTGTGCCCGTAGGGCATGAGCGCACGCAGCGCGCCCTTGCGGTCGATCAGGTACACGTAGGACGAATGCGCGACCATGTAGTTGTTGCCGAACACCTTCTTCTCTGCCTGGATGCCGTAGTCCTTGCGCACGGCTGCCATCTGATCGACCGTACCGGTGCCGCCCACGAACGTCGGATCGAAGGTGCCGAGGTACTGCTTCATGCGCGCGGCGGTATCGCGTTCCGGATCGACGGTCAGGTAGATGACCTGTGCGTCAGAAGCCGCCGCGCCGAGTTTCTTGCGCGCCGCCGCCAGCACCGACAGCGTCGTGGGACAGACATCGGGACAGGACGTGAAGCCGAATCCCAGCAGGACGACCCGGCCGCGATAGTCGCTGAGCTTCAGCGGCGCACCGCCCGAGCCTTGCAGCGAGAAGTCCGGTGCCACCCGCGGCGGATCGAACACGCCTGCCTTGAGCGCCGGGGCCGCCGCCCCCGCGGAAGCCGAGAGCGTCGCCAGCCCGATCGCGCACAACAGTCCCAGGACCGCCCGCCTGCCCTTGGGGTGCTGGAAATTTCTTCGTGTCGTAGTGGGCCGGCTCGTCATGATGCGTCTACATTTCCCCAGCGTGCTTATAGAGCGCGCCGTCCGCCAGCGGCAATCGGCAGCCCATTGATTCTCGCTATCGGCAGACCGGCGTGGAGTTATGGACGAAGCGCCCGATCAGAGATGGATCGTCGCGGCCTGCGCCACGCGCGCGAAACTCTCGTCCATGTATTTTTCGTAGGCGATGGGATGCTTGATCGTTCCTGCCTCGATCGACAGCTGCATCAGCTCCTCAAACTCCGAGCGGATCATTCGCAGGTCGCCGTACGTCACGCGATCGGTGGGATTCTCCATGACGAAGCGGATGATGTTCGGGTCCTGATTGAAGTAATCGCGGCCCGCGGCGATTTCGACCGCCTTGTTGCGATGATCCTGTTTCTGATCGAGCCATACCCCGGCGCCGAGGATCTGATTGACCAGGTCCTGGACCATCGGCCGGTTCTCCGCGATCAGTTCCTCGCGCACCGTGAGCACGCAGCAGATGTACTTCGGCCATTCATCGCGCGTCATGCGCAGCGGTCGTGCATAACCCGCGCTTTGCGCAGCCGCGCCGAACGGCTCGCCCGTGCAATAGGCATCGACTGCATTCGCATACAACGCCGCCGGCATGTCGGGCGGCGGCATCTCGACGATCTGCAGCTGGTCGACCGTCATGTTCTCTTCGGCCAGCATCTTGCGCAGGAAGAGGAGATCCACGGCAAACCGGCTCGGAATGGCGATGCGCTTGCCGGTGAGCTGCTTGAAGCTCTGAATCGTGGAGTCCGTGCGTACCATGATCACCGCGCCCGAGCGATGGCCGAGCGACACGATCTTCACGGGAATGCCCTTGTCGGCGAGATCCATGACCAGCGGCGCGAGCATGTAGGCCGCCTGGATGCGGCCCGCCATCAGCGATTCCTTGATCTCCGGCCAGCCGCTGTACTTGCTGTAGACGAAGTCATAGCGCGGCGCGTCCGGCGCTGACTTGGCATTGCTGGCCGCCTTGGCGACGCAGGCCACGGGCAACGTGAGGTTGCAGGTGACGGGCAGGCCGCCGACGACGAGTGAATTCGGGTTGCGTTCGGCGCAGGACATGAGGCCCGCCGGCAACGACGCCGCCATGAGGCCCTGGATGAATTGCCGTCGATGCAGGAATGCGGTGGTCACTGCTTCTCCCGAGCGTGATGCCCGTTGAAGCGGACAGACCTTTGCCGGTCGCTTACCGGCCTGGCGTGCTCGATGGCGGCATTCTAGCGGAGGAATGGTGCCCGGCCACTCCGCCGACGATCATGCATTGCAACAGATCCCTGTCGGGATCCGGCTCAGCCGCGTTTCGCGTCCAGTGCTTTGAGCGCACTCTTCGGGGCCACGAGACGCCAGGCGCGCTCCAGCTGATCGGCGAAGTCGCCGCTCGTGATGCCCTTGAGGAGCACCTTGGTCCATCCCTGCTCGGCCCACTGGTCGACGGTGAACGTGTACGGGTCCATCGACAGCAGCTGATGCTGGTCGTCGGAGGACAGCTTGAGGATGGCGATCGATTCCACGGGCCACAGGACGGCGAACGTGTGCTCGCCCACGCGAAAGCCGCGATGACCCCAGTGATCGTGCTCGTTGGTTTCCGGCAGGGCCATCGCCATCCGGATTACTTCGTCGGTCCTGACCAAGATCCACCCCTTCTGTTCAATGCGCGAAAGTCTATAGCAGGCCGGGACCCCGGAATCGTGACGCCTGCCGCATTCGTGCAGCCGGATCGGCCGGGCGCAGGCACTGACCCCGCGGATTTCCCTGTCAGACCGGTCTGGCCGGCTGAAGCCGGCCCCACAGAAAAGCGCGCCTGGAGCCGCTCTCGTCAGCCGCTGCAACTAGAATCGCATCGTGAAACCGCGATCCTTCAACCAGCCACAGCAGCCGCGCGAACCTGCCGGCAAGCGGGAAATCCTCGTCCCCGCATCGGTGCGGATCGCACGGGAGAAGATCGCCGCCCGGCTCGAAGCGGCACGCGCGAAGGCCGTGGCGCGCGCGAAGTTGCGGGCTGCGCGCGAGGAACGGGAGATCGCCCGGGCCGCGCTGAAGATCGCCCGGATGCTCGATCGCAAGGCCGCAGAGAAGGAACGTGAAGCGGCCCGGCTGGATCGGCAGGCACAACGCGTGGCCTTCCAGCTCGCGCGACGCGACCGTCTCGAGGAACAGCGGCTATCGCGTCGCGCCCGCGTCACCGAACTGAAGGCGAAGCGCAGGCAACGCAAGCGAGCGGCGCCCAGGAGTCCGAAATGAGAAGCCGCTATCGCCGATAGCAGCAGACAGGCGCCACGGGCAGTTCATAGCGATCGTGGAGCCGCACCCAATCGGTGAGATCGAAAGCGGGGCCTGTCTCGTTGCGTCCCTTCGGCGTCAGATCGAGATAGCTGTAGGCGCCGACCAGCAGTTCGGTGCCGCGACCGTAGGCAGAGTAAGTGCGATAGATGACGCCGTCGCTGTCGCGCAGGAATACGCTGATGCCGGGCATCTCCTCGCTCGCCAGATACTGATCCTCGAAGTTGTAGAACACCGGTCCGTCAGTCAGCTCCTGCGGCTGGAACGACACGCTGAAATCCCGGTTGAAATCGCTGCCGTAGGACGAGACCCAGTGAAACTTCCAGCCCATGCGGCGCCGAAAGGCATCCAGCTTCGGCCACGGCGCGCGTGCAACGGCCGCGAAGGCGACATCGTGATGCTGCAGATGGACGAAGGCGGCATCGACATGATCCGCCTGGAACGAACAGCCGACGCAGCCTTCTTCCCACTCCGGCGCAAACATGAAGTGCTGCACCACGAGCTGGCTGCAGTTGCCGAACAGATCCACCAGCGTCTGCCTGCCTTGCGCGCCGAAGAACGAATATGCCTTGATCACTGCCATCCACGGCAATTCCCGCCGCTGTCGCCGCAGATCGTCGAGCTGCCGCCGCAGATCGTTCTCCCGCAACAGATGCCGCCTGCGCGCGGCAAGCCACTCGGCTTCGCTGACGACGGGGTGATTCATGGCTCGGTCCTCACGATGACGCACATCCCGAGGACGGATGGCGTCGCGCGAAGTCGACACGGCCGGAGATTTCACACGGAGTGACGATCAAGGAAACTCTCTGTGGGGCCGGCTTCAGCCGGCCTCTTCAAGTGCAAAGGCCGGCTGAAGCCGGCCCCACAGAAAGAGGGATCTCAGCTTCGATGCGGATGCACACGACGCAGGGCACGCTGCTCTTCGGGTTCGCCGCTGTCGATGAGCTGGTCGAGGTGCTTGCGGATGTGGCTGGCTTCGGCGGCCGTGTTGGCGAGGGACAGGGCGCGGTCGAAGGCGAGGCGTGCGTCGTCGCGGCGATCGAGCTGCAGCAACAGGGCGCCGCGGGCACCGTGGAAATGAAAATAACCGGCAAGTGCCTCGGCCAGCGGCTCGATCATGGCGAGCGCGGCAGCCGGACCGCTGACTTTCGAGACCGCCACGGCGCGATTGAGCGTGACCACCGGCGAAGGCTGCACTGTTTCAAGCACGGCATAGAGCTGGTCGATCTCGCTCCAGTCGGTGTCGTCGAACTTGTCCGCCTGGGTGTGCACGGCCGCGATCGCGGCCTGCAGCTGATAGGGACCGACCCTGCGCATGCGCAGCGCCGCCTCGACCAGCGCGAGGCCTTCGCGAATCATGTCGCGATTCCACAGGCGCCGATCCTGGGCTTCGAGCAGCACGATCTCGCCCGCCGTGTCGAGCCGCGCCGGCGCGCGGGCGTGCTGCAACAGCAGCAGCGCAGCCAGGCCCATGATCTCGCTCTCGCCCGGAAACAGCTGCAGCAACAGGCGCGCGAGACGGATCGCCTCTTCGCACAATGGCGCGCGCAGATGTACATCGCCGCCGCTGGCCGCATAGCCTTCGTTGAAAAGCAGATAGACCATCGCCGCCACGGTCGCGAGTCGCTCCGACCGCTGCTCGGCGCCGGGCGTTTCGAACGGCACGTCGGCCACGCCGACGCGGCGCTTGGCGCGCGTGATGCGCTGTTCCATCGCCGACTCGGTGACCAGGAAGGCGCGTGCGATCTCGCGTACGGACAAACCGCAGACGATGCGCAGCGCCAGCGGAATCTGCTGGGTCGGCGGCAGCTCCGGATGGCAGCAGATGAACAGCAGCCGCAGCACATCGTCGCGATACCGGGAATTGTCGAGCTTCTCGGCGAGCGGCGTTTCGGTGTCGTCCGTGTCGGAGATCACGTCGTCCGGCGGCAGTTCCTGCAGGCGGCTGTTGCGACGGACTTCATCGAGCGCGACGTTGCGCGCGACCAGGATGAGCCAGGCCACCGGATCGTTCGGCGCGCCGTTCACCGGCCAGCGCTTCAGCGCCCGCAGGCAGGCTTCCTGGAAGGCTTCCTCGGCCGTATCGAGATCGCGGAAATACCGCAGCAGCGCCGCAATCGCCTGCGGGCGTGCATTGGTGAGCGCGGTGTCGATCCAGCCGGGATCGCTCATGCCGAAGGGCCGGGGAAGAAATTGCGCACCGGACGGATCTCCATGCAGCCCGGCGCCTCGACAAATTGACGCGCGATCTCCGCGGCTTCCTCGGCGCTGTCGCAGTCGACGATGTAGAAGCCGAGCAGTTGCTCCTTCGTTTCGGCGAACGGACCGTCGAAGGTCGCCTTGATGTTGCCCGAGCGGACAGTCGTCGCCGTCGTCGTGGGCTGCAGCCGCGCGACGGGACCCATCTTGCCGCGCGCCGCGAGATCCTGGATCACCTTCTGGTGCCGGGCCATCACTTCGTCGTCCTGTTCCTGGGTCCAGCGGCCGACCTCGGCCTCCTGGTTGTAGCAGAAGATCGCGTACTGCATGGAAAACCCTCGCTGGCTGATCGGGGCTGGAGTATGCCGCATGTTCCGAACAGCCCGGGCGGGCGCGCCATTACTGTGGACGTTCGCGCTGTGTACGCGATTCTTCTGCAACGGGCAGAGCAGGCGGCGCTGGACGCTGTTGCTCGCGCCTGCGTAATTTCCGCGCGACGAATACCGTCAGACCGCCGGCAGACGTCGTACCGGCAACCGCCCACGCGGCGGCGGCGAGACAGGCTGGGCACATGTCGGGTCCTCCGAGGATGTTTCCTCTAGGACGGAGGAGTCGTGGGCGAGCCGACATTTCGTCCGGCGGTGGGAGCCTCTTACTGTGGGGCCGGCTTCAGCCGGCCTCTTTTCAGAAGTCAGGCTAAAGCCTGACCTACAGAACCCCCATCCTGTCCTTCCCCCCGCTACGCGGAGGAAGGGACGCTCATGCGAACCTCATGTGATTCGTTGAAGCGTTATCCTGCCCGTCATGAACACCGCTCCCGACTTCGCCATCCTCGGCGCCGGCGCCATCGGTTCCATCCTCGGTGCACACCTCGCGCGCGCCGGTCACTCGGTCGTCATGCTGGTGCGCGAGCGTCGCGCGCAGCAACTTCGCTCCAGCGGCCTGCGGATCCGCGGACTGGCCGAATTCGACATCGATGTGCCCGTGCTGACCGATGCTTCGCAGCTCAGGCAGATCGGCACCCTGATCGTCGCCATGAAAACCATGGGCACGGCCGAAGCATTGCAGCCGCTGCGCGCAGCACAGATCGATGCCACCTTCTCGATCCAGAACGGCGTCTTCAAGAACGATCACCTGATCGCCGCGTTCGGACGCGAACACGTGCTCGGCTCGCTCGCCGACACCAGCGGCGAACTGCTGCCGTCGGGCGAAGTGCTGTTCACTCGCAACATCAATTTGCTGGTCGGCGAACTGGACGGCCACCTGAGCGAGCGGGCTCAATCGATCGCCTCGACCATCGACCGCGCGGGCGTCCGCTCCACCGCCGTGGACGACATGCTCGGCCGCGAATGGTCGAAGTTCGTCGCCTGGACCGGCTTCATGACGCTGGCCGTCGCGACCCGCGCCGTGACCTGGAAATACCTGGTGGATCCCGACATCGCCATCCTGCTGGCGCGCACGGTTCGCGAAATGGGCGTCCTCGCCCGCGCCGAAGGCATCGCGCTCAACGACCAGGCGATGCTGCCCGTGGCATCGATGTGCCGCGGCAGCGAACAGGAAGCGATAGAGGTCGTACTGCGCGCCGGCGAATCGTTCCGCACGAAGGCGCCCGACCATCGCATGTCCGCGCTGCAGGATTTCAGTTCGGGCCGGCCGCTTGAGATCGAAGATACGGTGGGAGAAGCGTTGCGCGTCGCCGCGCGTCATGGACTTGCGATGCCGGTGCAGGAATCGCTTTACCGGCTGGTCCGCGGACTCGAACGGCTCGGAGCCTAAGAATATTTCACACGGAGTTCACGGAGAACACGGAGGCAGAAGAGACAGAGAATGGCCGCAAAAGGCGCAAAAAGCGCAAGGTGGGAAAAGAGCATTCTTGTTTTGCGCCTTTTGCGCTTTTTGCGGCTATTTTTCTTCGATCTCCGTGTGCTCCGTGAACTCCGTGTGAAACCTTCTCAGCTCTTCTGCAGAGAACGCCGGCGCTGCCGGGCGAATTCGACCAGCGACGCCGACAACACCGCGCCGAGAATGGCGAGCGTGGTATGCGGTGCGAACACGAGCGCGATACCCGTCAGCGCGAACAACGCGAGTGCGAGGCAGAAGCCGGCGATCTTTGGCGCCAGATGACGCAGCGCGCCAAGCGCGTCGTCGAGTTCGTCGATCCAGAGCAGTAGAAATTCCATGCGGATGCCTCGGTGGTCGGCAACGACTGTACGCGGCCGGTTGCGGGGTCGGTGTGAGCGGACTCACAGCCGCCCGCTACGACCAACGGGCAGGCGAGTGACCGTCGTCACAAAGTCGACCTTGAACCTGGATTACCCTGTCCCGTAGGCTGAGGGTTGAACGCCGGCCTGCGGCAAGCAGTTTCGAATGCAAAAAATCGTCGTATTGAATCCGAAAGGTGGTTCCGGCAAAACCACGATCGCGACCAATCTGGCGAGCTATTTTGCTGTTTCCGGCCTACGGCCGACCCTGATGGATCTCGACGCGCAGGGATCGAGCACGCGCTGGCTGAGCAAGCGCGCCAAGGGACTGCAGGCCATCCACGGCATCGCGGGCTACGAACGCAATTCGCGCGTCACGCGCAGTTTCGCGACGCGGTTGCCGCTCGACACCGAACGGCTCGTCGTCGACACGCCCGCGGCGCTCGAGCCGCAGAACCTTCCGGACATCACGCGCAACGCCACCGCGATCCTGGTGCCGGTGCTACCGTCGGACATCGACATCCACGCCGCCGCGAAATGCATTTCCGATCTGCTGCTGATCGCCAAGGTGAAGCGCGAGGAACAGCGCATCGCCGTCATCGCCAATCGCGTCAAGAAAAATACGCTGATGTACAAATCGCTGATGCGGTTTCTGGAGACGCTGCAGATTCCGGTCGTGACCACGCTGCGCGATTCGCAGAACTACATCCGCGCCGCCGAATCCGGCACGGGCCTGTTCGAAATGAAACCGTACCTGGTGCGCGAGGATCTGGATCAGTGGCTGCCGCTGCTGGGCTGGCTGGCGCAGCGTACGCCGCTGACGTTGCAGGCGGGCGTACCGGCGATGACGTCGGTATTGCGGGCCAGTGCGATCGCACCGACGCCCGATGCCGTGCCCGGCGCGACGACGCCGGCGGCGGCTTCCCTTCCGGAATGATCTTCTCCCTGTAGGTCAGGCTTCAGCCTGACTCCTCAGAAGGCCGGCTAAAGCCGGCCCCACAGCAAGAGAGAAAGAACAAGAGTCCCAATCTCTACTTCTTGTCCTTGTCCCAGCCGTGGCGAACCTTGTCGCTCCAGCTCTTGTAGTTGCTCCAGCTGTTCAGCGAACGCGTGATGGCGGCATGACGCGAGTTGCTCGGCTGCGAGCGCTGCAGCCAGGCGCGCTGCGTGTCGCGGCCTGGATTGCCGACACGAACCGCCGCACTGCCCGCCTCGCCGACCCAGGCCCGATGCCTTCCGGTCGCTGACAGCTCATCGCTGTTGTGCTCTGACATATCGTGCCTCCTGTTGGGAAGGCACGTTAATGAGTCCACTGCAGCGCACGTGAGGAACTGGATCACAGCGACCCTGCGCATGGCGCGAGACTGCGACAGTTCTCTCAGAGAACGCGCGGATCGCACGCACCATTTAACCGGCGATTATTCGTTATTGAGCGAAGAGAGAAGAAGCATTTCCACGGGGGACACGGGGAGCACGGGGACAAGAAGAGATTTTTCTGTTCCGCCCCGTGTCCCCCGTGTCCCCCTTCCTCCCCGTGGAAATTCTTCTTCTCTCTTCAGGAAGGCTCGGCAAGCAACGCCGCAAAGGCGGGTTTGATCTCGTCGAGGATCTCGTGAATCGCCGAGGGCACGAGGCTGCTGTAGACATCGAGCAGCACGATGGCGTTGACGATGGCGTCCTGCCGGCTCGCCGCGCGCAGGCGCTGCGCCATGCCGCGGTTCACGGCGTGCATGCCGTGATACACGCTGTCGAGGTTGTCGAGCGAGAGGTCGGCCGTGCCGCCAGCGCGCGCCTTGAAATGCTGGGCGACGAGATACATCGCGGCGACGCGATAGGCGGTTTCGGATTCGTTGGAAAATGGCAGATGGAAGCGAGCCATCGGCCGGAAGTTGGCCGTGCGCGGGCAGCCGCTGGAGGCCATGATGAGTCCCATCAGCGAGGCCAGCGCCTGCTGTGCCGAGAGCGTGGCGACCACGGCGCGCTCTTCGCTTTCCACCGTGACGCGCACCGTGTCGTACGACACCAGATCGGAGAAGCCATCGATGACGCTCGCCAGGTGCACGGCGGCGGGGCAATGCGTCGTCTTTTCCTTGTCGAGCGGACAGCCCGCACACTGGTGAAACGGCAGCTCCGTCCAGGCGGGCGGATTCGGATCGGTGGACGGCGGCAGCTGCGCCGTGTCGCGATCGAGCTTGAGATCGAAGACGCGTTCGCGGGAATCCGGCAGGGCGAATCGGTACGTCGTTTTCAGATGACTCATGCGACCAGCCGGTAACAGGGCCGGTATTCGCCGGCGATTTTCATGCGTTTCTGCGCGACGAACGCGGCCAGCAGTTCGTCCAGCAACGTCATGACCTCCCTGTCGCCGTGCAGTTCGAACGGGCCGTGCGCCTCGATGGCCTGCACACCCTGCTCCTTCACGTTGCCCGCGACGATGCCGGAAAAGGCGCGACGCAGGTTGGCCGCCAGCACGTGCGGCGGCAGGTCGCGACGCAGTTCGAGCTTCGCCATCGCCTCGTGGGTCGGTTCGAAGGGCCGCTGAAAATCGGGCTGGATGCTGAGCAGCCAGTTGTAGTTGTAGGCGTCGCGATGCGAGCGGCGGAACTCGCGCACCGCGTCGACGCCGCGCGCCACTTCGCGGGCGGCCTGGGCAGGATCGCCGGTGACGATCTTGTAGCGCTTCTGCGCGGCAGGGCCGAGCGTCGCGCCGATGAAGCGGTCGATCTGCGCGAAGTACGCTGCGGACTCGGCCGGCCCGGTGAAGATCACGGGCAGCGGCTGATCGGCATTGGCCGGATCGAGCAGGAGGCCGAGCAGGTAGAGGATCTCCTCCGCCGTGCCGGCGCCGCCCGGGAAGACGATGATGGCGTGCGCGATGCGGACGAAGGCTTCGAGACGCTTCTCGATGTCCGGCATGATCACGAGCTGGTTCACGATCGGATTCGGCGGCTCGGCGGCGATGATGCCGGGCTCGGTGAGACCGATGTAGCGACCGTCGCGGATGCGCTGCTTGGCATGGCCGATGGTGGCGCCCTTCATCGGGCCCTTCATCGCGCCCGGGCCGCAACCCGTGCACACGCTCAGCGCGCGCAGGCCCAGTTCGTAGCCGACCTTCTTGGTGTAGTCGTATTCGTGCGAACCGATGGAATGCCCGCCCCAGCACACGACGAGGTCGGGACGTCCCTTGTAGTCGAGCACGCGCGCGTTGCGCAGGATGTGATAGACCGCGTTGGTGATCGACACCGGATCGTTCAGGTCGAAGCGGTTGTTGCCGAGGATGGCGTCGTGGATGTAGACCAGATCGCGCAGTGCGGCGAACAGGTGTTCCTTGATGCCGCGGATCATCTGGCCGTCGACGAAGGCGCTCGACGGCGCGTTCTTCACTTCGAGCTTGATGCCCCAGGCCTGCCGGCCGAGGCGGATGTCGAAATCCTCGTAGCGGTCGAAAATGTCGCGGATGTCGTCGGTGTGCAGGCCGGACGAAAGCACCGCGAGTGCGCAGCGCCGGAACAGCTGGTAGACGCCGCCGTGCCCCGCACTCAGCAGCTGCGCGACTTCGCGCTGCGACAGATTCTCCAGGCTGCCGGTCGGCGAGACGCGCGCATCGACCAGCGATTCGGCCTCGGCATGCGAGAGCGAAATGGTGGCGCCCTGATCGCCTGCTGCCGTCACGGCTGGATCTCGATGGGCGTGTCCGGCGGCGTCATCAGCCAGATTTCCACCATGTCCGAATTGGAGACGGCGATGCAGCCCTCGGTCCAGTCGACGTTGGCGTAGTAATCGCGCGGCTTGCGCGGCGTGTTCGGCTGGCCGTGAATCATGATGGCGCCGCCGGGACGCTGGCCCTGACGGCGCGCGCGTGCGACGTCCTGATCGTTCGGATAGGACACCTGGATCGACAGGAAATACTCGCTGTTGGGATTGCGGCGTGTCAGCAGGTACTTGCCCTCGGGCGTGCGGAAATCACCTTCGAACTGCTTGTGCCCTTCCGGACGCAGTCCGAGCGCGATCTTGTAGGTACGCAGCACCTTGTCGTTGCGCAGCAGCTGCAGCGTGCGCTTCGACTTGTTGACGACGACGTAGTCCGCCAGCGGCAGACCGGATTCGACGCTGGAGCCCGCGATGGCCGACGACGACAGCGGACCGTCGGCGCGAACGCTGAAAGCGAGCAGTGTCAGCAGACACAGCAGACTCGAAGAAAACACCCGATCGATCGACGGCATTCGGTTCAGCCCGGTTCGCAACATTTCGATGGCTCGCGAGTATAGCTCGCTTATGTTCACCCACCCGCGGCAAGCCGCCGGGCAAGTCGCCATCTTGCGAGGGAATTCACGAAAAGCCGTGACCGGCATCACCGGGCTGCAAGATTGCTCTTGCTGTGGGGCCGGCTTTAGCCGGCCTTCTCTCATTGAGGCGTCAGGCTAAAGCCTGACCTACAGCCTGACCTACAGCCTGACCTGCAGCCAGACCCGCAGCTAATCCTGCGCCTCAAGATGCACCGCAACGCAGCCCTCGCGCGCCGATCCGGTCTCGGGCACGAGCCGGTAGCGTCGTCCGGCGGAGACATCGACATCGAGCGAGAAGCGGCTGGTCGAGCCGGTTTCGCGAACGATGCAGTCCACCAGCAACTGATGGCTGCCGGGATCCACGTCGACGCCGCTCTGGGAAACACTCAGCGCGCGCCCGTCGACCTGGCGCAGCAGCGCCGACACCGGCGCGCCCGCGGTGAAGCGCAGGTCGCCGCTGATGTGGGCGACCTCGTCGCGCGCGAGCTTCGGGCCGTCGTAGGCCTGCTGGGTCATGCAGCCGGCGAGACCGAGCAGTGCCGCCACCATTACTACTGTCCGCACCTTGCCATTCCTCGGAGATCGGATTTCACACGGAGAGCACGGAGGACACGGAGGTCAAGGCAAAGAAGAAGAGGAGTTTCCACGGGGGGAAGAAAGGGAACACGGGGAGCACGGGGTCTCGGAACAGAAATTTTCTTTCCCCGTGTTCCCCGTGTTCCCATTCCTCCCCCGTGGAAATTCTTCCTTCTTGATCTCTGCTCCGTGGTCTCCGTGATCTCCGTGTGAAACATTCTTCTAATCCGACCCGCCCGCAGCACCGCCGTTCACCGGCGCGACCGTCGGGATGACGAGTTTGGTTCCCGGGCGCACCGCGCCGAGGTCAACGTCGGGGTTGTACTGACGCAGCAGCCAGATCGGAATGTTGTAGCGCTGCTGGGCCAGCACCCAGATCGATTCGCCGCTCTTCACGGTGTGACTGACGTCGCCGCTGATGCGGAATTCGGTGAAGAAGGCTTCCTGCAGCTGGCGGTGATACGCGGTGCGGCGCGCCTCGAACTGGTCGGGCGTGACTTTCGAGAAATCCATTTTCAGCTTGCGGCCGATGACGACCGGCGTCGCCGCCGTCATGCGATTGAGCTTGCGCACCTGGCTGCCGCGGACTTCGAGCCACTCGGCGTAGTGGCCGATGGTCTCGGCGGCCTGCACGCGAATGGTGTTGCCGTCATGAACCGAGTAATCGGCGGGATCGGCCGATGAGGCCGCCTGGGCGCCGGGCAGCAAGGTGGGCCCGATTTCTTCCGCTTCCTTCTCCGAGGCAGGTTCGACCGCTTCGGCGACCGCCGCGACTTCGGCCGTCGGCGCGGGCGTGACGGTATCGACCGGCACGCTGGCTTCCACCGGCGGCGCGACACGCGCCGACGCGACCAGCGCGAGCACCTGGCCCTCATAGACGAAGTTGCGATTGCGGATGTCGTTCATGTCCATGAGCGCCTGCTCGGTCAGGCCATGCCGGGAGGCGATGCGCGACAACGTATCGCCGCGCTTCACCACGTACTTTTCGCTGCCGACCACGCCGGTCGGCACTGCCTCGCGCTTCGGCGGCTCCTTCTCCGCCTGAGCGACCGCGGCGGTGGGCGGCGCGGCGCCGGGCTTCACGGGCAGGGTCAGGACCTGACCGATCCGGATCTGGTACGGACGGCGCAGGCCGTTCATCTCCGCGAGCTGGTTCATGCTGACGCCATAGCGGCTCGCGATGACCGAGAGCGTCTCGCCCTTGCCCACCTTGTGATGCGTGTCGGCCACCTGCGCGTCGAAGCTCGCCGCATTCGACAGGCGCGCGACGACGGCATTCATGTCGACGCTCGCCGGGATACGGAAATCGAAACCGCGCGGCACGTGGCGCGAACCGTTCCACACCGACGGCAGCAGCGAAGGATTCAGCTTGCGCAGCAGGTCGCGATCGACCTGCAGCGCCGCGGCGAGTTGCGTCGCGGGCACGTAGTTCGCGAGCGACAGGGTCTGGCTGTTGTCGACCGGATCGAGCTTGATCGGACCGAAGAACCTGGCCGGATCGGCATCGATCTCGAGCGCCGCGAGGAAGGCGACATAGAAATTACGCGAGGCGAAGCCGAACGAGCGGCTGCTGTAGTTGCGTACGATCGTGGTGATGTCGCTCGTGCCCATCTGTTCCTTGGCGCGACGCATGCCCGCCGTGCCGTGGTTGTAGGCGGTCAGGGCCAGCGGCCAGCTGTCGAGCACGATGTAGTTCTGTTCCAGGAATTTTCCTGCGGCTTCGGTCGCGACGTAGGGATCGAGGCGCTCATCCACGACGCTGTCGATGCGCATGAAGCGCCGGCCCGTGGCGCGCATGAACTGCCACATGCCCGCGGCGCCCACCTTCGAATAGGCATACGTGTTGAAGGACGATTCGACGTGCGGCAGCGCCGCCAGCTCCGTCGGCAGACCCATCTTCGCGAAGGTCTTTTCGATGTGGGGTTTGTAGGCACCGGAGCGGATCACGCCTTCGAGGAAGCGGTCGGCCTGCCCGAGCTGGAAACGCACTTCCTCGGAAGCCTGCTCGAAGCGGCTGCGCCGCGTGCCTTTCGGCCACAGGTCATGGACGCGCTGCTCTTCCGCGCTCAGGTCGGTGGCGCCGGCGGCGAGACGGTCGAGAATGCGGCTGTACTTGCGCTTGATGTCGTCGATGCGGTTCGAGCGTTCCTTCGGCGACAGGTCGGCAGGCAGCCGGATCTTTTCGTAGACGACGTCGAGGCGGACCGGATCGTGGATGAGTCCGCCGTCGGTGCCGACCTCGGTGTAGATGCGCCGCCAGAACGCGATGTCGCGTTCGAGTTCGGCGGGACGCGGAAAGCCATCGCTCGCCAGCACGTGAGTCGTGGCGAATGCGAGGACGAGAAGGAGCAGCAGGCGATGGAACATGGGGGAAGACTATCAACCGCAGTTCGTATCGTCGAACGATGCTTCTGCCTGTGGGGCCGGCCTCTGTCTGTAGGTCAGGCTTCAGCCTGACTTCTCAGAGGCCGGCTGAAGCCGGCCCCACAGGCAGAGGCAGAGGCAGAGGCAGAAAAAAATCGGGGCGCTTGCGCGCCCCGATTTCCGGTCCGTCATCCGACCTGCGTCACAGGTTGCGGATCATCGCGTCCGCAAACTCCGAGCACTTCACTTCCTTCGCACCCTCCATCAGGCGGGCGAAGTCGTAAGTGACCGTCTTCTGGCCGATGGTCTTGTCCATGGAGCTGATGATGGCGTCGGCCGCTTCGGTCCAGCCCATGTAGCGCAGCATCATTTCGCCCGACAGGATCACCGAACCCGGGTTCACCTTGTCGAGGTTGGCGTACTTCGGCGCGGTGCCGTGAGTGGCTTCGAACACGGCATGACCCGTGACGTAGTTGATGTTGCCGCCCGGCGCGATGCCGATGCCGCCGACCTGCGCGGCCAGTGCGTCCGACAGGTAGTCGCCGTTGAGGTTCATGGTCGCAATGACATCGAACTCTTCGGGACGCGTCAGCACCTGCTGCAGCGTGATGTCGGCAATCGCATCCTTGATGATGACCTTGCCGGCCTTCTTCGCCGCATCCTGTTCTTCGTTCGCGGCCTTCTCGCCCTTCTCTGCCTTGGTGCGTTCCCACTGATCCCAGGTGTAGACCTGGTCCGCGAACTCCTTCTCGGCCAGCGCGTAGGCCCAGTTACGGAAGGCACCTTCCGTGAACTTCATGATGTTGCCCTTGTGCACGATCGTCACGCTCTTGCGCTTGTTGATCAGCGCGTACTCGACGGTTGCGCGGAACAGGCGCTCGGTGCCTTCCTGCGAGACGGCCTTGATGCCGATGCCCGAGCTGTTCGGGAAGCGGATCTTGGCGTACTGCTTCGGGAACGCGGCCTTGAAGGCTTCGAGGAACTTCTGGTTGTCCGGCGTGCCGGCTTCGAATTCGATGCCGGCGTAAATGTCTTCGGTGTTCTCGCGGAAGATCACCATGTCGACCTTGTCCGGCGACTTCACCGGCGAAGGCACACCCTTGAACCAGCGCACCGGGCGCAGGCAGACGTAGAGATCGAGCATCTGGCGCAGCGCGACGTTCAGCGAACGGATGCCGCCGCCGATCGGCGTGGTCAGCGGACCCTTGATGGAGACGAGGTAGTCGCGGCAGGCCTGCACGGTTTCATCCGGCAGCCAGGTGTTGAAGAGATCGTTGGACTTCTGGCCCGCATAGACCTCCATCCACTGGATCTTGCGCTTGCCGCCGTACGCCTTGGCCACGGCCGCATCGAGCACGCGAACCGACGCGCGCCAGATGTCCGGACCGGTGCCGTCGCCTTCGATGAATGGGACGATCGGCTGATCGGGAACGCTGAGTTTGCCGTTCTGGATGGTGATCTTCTGGCCCTGGGCGGGCACGTTGAGCTTGACCGCTGTCGACATCGACGGAACTCCGATGGATCTTGGGGGAAAGGCTGAATCGCGGGGGATTTGGAGGCGCGGAATGATAGCAGAAGGCTACCGGCGACAGGCTGCAGGCGACTGTCAGAGTCCGCATCTGACTTGTTGCCTGTTGCCTGTTGCCTGTCGCCTGTCGCCCGTAGCCTTGGTTCAGAACCCCACCCTCGCCCGCACCCCGTCCACCGTGTTTTCCAGCTTCATTTCCCAGCGATATCGCTCGCAGATGCGCCGCACCAGATAGAGGCCCATGCCATGGCCGCCGGGATGGGTGGTGAAACGGCGTGCGGGTTGCGAGAGGTCGGCGGACGGCAGGGAACCGGCATTCGAGACGCTGAGTTCGCGGCCGCTCAGGCGGCAGAGCACGTCGTCCGCGGTGCCGTGCTGCAGGGCATTGCGCACGATATTGCCGATCAGCATGGCCACCATGCTCTCGGGCGCGGCGACGCGCACGGCTTCGCGCCGGTCGATGTCGACGCGGATCTTCTTGTCCGGCGTCACGCTGCGCAGGTCTTCGACGACGCGCGTCAGCAGTTGCTGGATTTCGCAGCCGGCGTCGCCATCGCGCGCGATGCGTTCCTCGCGCGACAGGGTCAGCAGTGCGTCGGTGAATTCGGTCATCTCGCGCACCGCGCGCTGGATGCGACCCAGCGCATTCGCCGCGGCGGGACGATCCGCCATCTGTGCCTCGAGCAGTTCGACGGCGCCGCGAATCACCGCGAGCGGCGTGCGCAGCTCGTGACTCGCGGTCGACGTGAACGACTGCTCGCGTTCGACGAAGCCGTCGAGCCGTTCCATGTACGTGTCGATGGAGCGCGCGATGGGCTCGAGTTCGTTGCCGGCGAACTCTGCGCCCATGCGCACGTGCCGCTGTCCCGGGTCGATGGCGGTGAGACGGTCGGCCAGCGCATTGATGGGCTTGACCAGCCGGCCGGAAATGCCGAACGCCGCCCAGCCCGCGACCGCGACGATGCCGACGACGCCGAGGGCGATGATGAGGATGGCGATCAGCTCCTGGCGCGCATGCGTGGTCACGTCGTACGTGATGTACAGACGCCCGAAATCGCCGTCGCGCAC
The DNA here is from genome assembly GCF_036735925.1 of Povalibacter sp. NCBI lineage: Bacteria > Pseudomonadati > Pseudomonadota > Gammaproteobacteria > Steroidobacterales > Steroidobacteraceae > Povalibacter > Povalibacter sp. The sequence goes on along the minus strand of NZ_DAINNK010000009.1, from coordinate 20,545 downwards.
CAGCACATCGAGCACACGCCCTTCGGAACGCACGCGATGCATCTCGCCCGGCCGCAACGTTGCGATCCGCCGCGGCAGTTCGGCGAAGTCGCTGGAGCGATAGATGCTCAGGCGCGCCGAACGCAGCGGCTCCGCGCCGCGATCGACGCGCATGCGCTGTTCGTAGTGCGCGAGTTCCTCGGAGAGCAGGTCGTAGGTGACGTTGCGCTTCAGGCGTTCGTCGGCGAGCACGGCCCACGCCGCGAGCACGACGCCCGCGATGGCGACGAGCGCGATCATCGTGCCGGCGATGCGACCGCGCAGGCTGAGCTGCGCGAGCCGCTCGTTCAGCTCACGGACGAAGCGGATCCGGCGAAAGTCGATAGCCCGTGCCATGAATCGTGTGCAGCAGTTTGACGGAGAAGTTCTTGTCGATCGCGGTGCGCAGCGCATGCATGTGGGCGCGCAGGAAATCGCCCTCCGGCGCGCGATCGCCCCACAGTTCGTGCTCGAGTTCGGCGCGGGTGACGACGCGGCCGGCATGCTGCATGAGCACGGCGAGAATGCGCCGGGTCGTGGGATTGAGCTTGATGCGCTCGCCGGCGCGCTCGGCCTCGAGCGTATTGAGATCGAATTTCAGATCGCCCACCGTCAATACCCGCGGCGTGTCCGGCGGACTGGCGCGACGCACCAGCGCCTTGAGCCGCGCGTCGAGTTCGATCAGGGAAAACGGCTTGATCAGGTAGTCGTCGGCGCCGGCCTCGAAGCCTTCGACCTTGTCCTCGAGCAGATCCTTGGCGGTGAGCATGAGGATCGGCACGCGCGTATGGCCGGCCGAACGCAGGTTGCGACACACGGTCAGCCCGTCCATGCCGGGCAGCATCAGATCCAGCACGATGACGTCGTACTGCTCGTTCATGGCGAGTTCGAGCCCGATGCGCCCGTCGGTCGCATGCGCCACCGCATCGCCGCGCGCACCGAAGTATTCGGCAACGTTGGCGGCAATGTCCTTGTGGTCTTCGATCAGCAGGATCTGCATGGTCGGGCCTGGCAGTAGGTCGCAGCCATTCTAGGCCATGCCTTCTTGCTGTAGGTCAGGCTTTAGCCTGACTCCTCAAGAGAAGGCCGGCTGAAGCCGGCCCTACAGGGGAGTCCCCACAGGAAAATCAAAGAACAGGGAACGAAGTCACGAAACAGTCACCTGCCTGTCAACCGGATGCAGCACGGCATCCCCAAGATGTGCGGTAACTGTAGCGAGGTGACCGACATGGCCTCCGCAAGAACCGCAGCATTGTTCCGGCGCGTCGATGCGATCGAATACGGCTGGTGCCTGAAGCTGAATCGCGGCTGCAGCCGGCGGCGCATCCGCGAACTGTTCGCCGCCGTGAGCCGGCTGGGCGACGGGGTGCTCTGGTACACGCTGGTCCTGTCGCTGCCGTTCATCTACGGCCAGTCGGCGCTGCTGCCGGTGCTGCGCATGGCGATCGTCGGATTCACCGGACTCGCGCTCTACAAGTTCCTCAAGTCGCGGCTGGTGCGCGAACGGCCCTACATCTCGCTGGCCGGCATCGTGCCGGGCACGAAGGCGCTGGATCGCTACAGCTTTCCTTCCGGTCACACGCTGCACGCCGTGAGTTTCACGGTCCTGATCACGGCCAGCTATCCGGAACTCGGCCTGCTGTGCATTCCGTTTGCCGCGCTGGTGGCGATGTCGCGCGTCGTCCTCGGATTGCACTATCCGAGCGATGTCGCGGCGGGCGGCGTGATCGGCGCAGTACTCGCGCTGGCGAGCATGGTCCTGATGCCGCTCTGAGAGGGGCCACGAAAGTGGCAGAAGTGACGGAAGTCACGTAGGTCAGAAAACCACCCGCGTCACCCTCGCGACGTTCCTCGTCACCTTCGTGACTTTCGTCACTTTCCCCTACACTCCTCGGCGCAGTCCCTGCGCACCGGAGTGTCGTCATGTGCCGCAACATCAAGACCCTGTTCAACTTCGAACCGCCCGCGACGCCGGATGAAATCCGCGCCGCCTCGCTGCAGTTCGTCAGAAAGCTGAGCGGATTCACCCGCCCCTCGAAACTCAACGAAGCGGCGTTCGATCGGGCGATCGACGAGGTCGCGGCGGCGGCGCAGACGCTGATCTCGTCGCTGGTCACGACAGCGCAGCCGCGCGACCGCGAACTGGAAGCGGAACGTGCGAAGGCCCGTTCGGCGATGCGCTTTCCGCCATTGCGGCAGAACTGACCTCGTCATCACCCGCTCGAATCGCAGGAGAGGATCATGCCCGCGGTTAGCCTCTATTCCACGCTGGCCAAGAAGGCTGCGCGCTTCACCGGCAAGCCGGCCACGTTTCTGCTGGCGATGCTGATCGTCGTCATCTGGGCCGTCACCGGGCCACTGTTCGGGTTCAGCGATACCTGGCAGCTGGTGATCAACACCGGTACGACGATCGTCACGTTCCTGATGGTGTTCCTGATCCAGAACACCCAGAACCGCGACACCGAAGCGATGCAGGTGAAGCTCGACGAACTGATTCGCGCCACGAAGGGCGCGCACAACGCGCTGCTCGACCTGGAGGAACTGGACGAGCAGGCACTGCGCGATTTCAAGCAGCGCTACGAAGCGCTGGCGACCGCCGCGCGCGTGGCGCTGGAGAAAGGCACTCTCGATACCGACACGCCGGAAACCTGATGTCCTCTGCAAACAGACTCTGGAAAATTGCTGCGGTGCTGCTGGTCTGCATCGGACTGGATCAGCTCACCAAGGCGATCGCCAAGGCGACTCTGCCGCGCGAAGACGCGTGGTCCTACCTCGGCGATACCGTGCGCCTGCAACTCGCCCACAACTACGGCGCCTTCCTGAGTCTCGGCGATTCGTTGCCGCCCGGCTGGCGACAGGCATTGCTGTCCGCGGGCGTCGGCATCGTGCTGCTCGGCCTGCTGGTCTATCTGCTGTGGTGGAAGAACGTGAATCCGCGCAACCTCGTGCCGCTGTCGCTGATCCTTGCCGGCGGCGCGGGCAACCTGATCGATCGCGTCGCCTACGGCGGCTACGTGGTCGACTTCCTGAATCTCGGCATTGGCACGCTGCGCACCGGCGTATTCAACGTGGCGGACGTTGCGATCATGGCCGGTGTCGTGTGGTTGCTGCTGACCGACTTCCTGGTCAAGCCGGGAAAACAGGAGACCGCTTGAAGATCGTCACCTGCACGCTCGATGCTCACGGCGCCGCGATCCTCGACATCTTCAACGACGCGATCCTCAACACGACCGCGCTGTACGACTACAAGCCGCGCACGGCGCAGAGCATGACGGAATGGTTCGAGGTCAAACGCGCCGGCGATTTTCCGGTGATCGGCGCGGTGAACGACGACGGCGTGCTGCTCGGATTCGCGAGCTACGGAAAATTCCGGCCCCACGCTGCCTACAAATACTCGGTGGAACACTCGATCTACATCCACCACAAGCATCGCGGCAAGGGACTGGCGCCGCTGCTCATGCAGCAACTCATCGATGCCGCCCGACAGCAGAACTATCACCTGATGGTGGGCGGCATCGACGCCACCAACACCACCAGCATCCGACTGCATGAGAAGCTCGGATTCACGCACGCGGGCACGATCAGCCAGGCCGGCTTCAAGTTCGGACGCTGGCTGGATCTCGCCTTCTATCAGCTGATTCTGGAAACACCGGCGCAGCCGGCGGACGGCTGATCCTCACCAATGAACCCGCAGCCCCAGCGCGCCGTTGACGCCTTCGCCGAGCGTGTTGCGGTCCCAGTATTTCTCGTCGAACAGATTGTTGATGCTGCCGGCGATCACGGTACGCCTCCCGCCCAGCTCCGTCTGATACTGGAAGCCCGCGCTGACGATCGTGCGGTCCGGGATCGGGAACTTCGCGCAGCGGCGAAACACTAATGCCCGGCACCGAATATTCCAGGTCGGTGCGTCGCGGGGACGACCTCGCGGCTGCAGTCACTCCAGGGGACGACCCCGCAACTGCGGTGTCATCATGTCCTCACAGCTTCCCTGGCTCCTGTTATTGCTGGCCGGCCTTTTCGAAATCGCATGGGCCGTCGGGCTCAAGTACACCGAAGGTTTCACTCGCCTGTGGCCGAGCCTCGGTACGGGCGCCGCGCTCCTCATCAGCATCACGCTGCTGGCCGTGTCGTTGAAATCACTGCCGGTGGGCACGGCCTATGCCGTGTGGGTGGGCATCGGCGCCGTCGGCACCGCGATCGTCGGCATCGTCGTGTTCGGCGAATCCGCCAGCACGACGCGGCTGCTGAGCCTGCTGCTGATCGTCATGGGTGTTGCAGGTCTCAAATTGAGCACGTCGCCGCTCTGACGCGGACGGGGGATTCTTGTGGGTCAGGCTGTAGGTCAGGCTTCAGCCTGACTCCTTAAAAGAAGGCCGGCTAAAGCCGGCCCCACAGTAAGAGGCCCACCCTGACCCTCCTCCGCTGTCTCAAGGACACGCAGCCACGCGCGTGAAAGCAAGGTCCTCATAGTCGTAGCTGAAGTCCGCATCCGGATCCACCTTGCTCAGCGTGAGCGACGCGCCGGCGAAATGCAGCCAGGGCTCCACGTCGACGCTCTCCTCATCCCAGTCCACCAGCACGCGTTCGCCGACCTGCATGAGACGCCCGTGCAGTTGCGTCGATCTGGCCGAAGCGAACCGCACCTCCTCGCCTGCGGCACAGACCGTCACCTCGCCGAACCAGGGGTCGCGATAGACGCCAAGCTGCTGCGTCATGTTCCGTGCGAGCGCGAGCCGTCGCGACGAAGTATCCGGCGCACGCTTCTCCGCCGGCTTCCCTGCCCGCTCCGCTTCGATCGCCTGCGCATACCAGGACGCCGGTTTCGCGTTGTCGGGTGCGGTGAAATGTTTTGCCAGCGCGGAATTCAGCACGGCGCGCGCGTCGGCGCCGTCACCGTTGATCATGAACACGAAGCCGCCATTCTTCTCCGGAAACAGATTCACGGCGGAGAACATGCCCGCGAGCGTGCCGGTGTGCGCGACGCGCCAGACGCCGTCGACGTCGGAGAGCCGCCAGCCGTAGCCGTACGCATTGAAGCGGCTGCCGTCCCAGTCGCGCTGACGCTTCGAGATCGGCATCGGCGTATGCGCGCTCCACAGTGCAGTGCGCTGCGCCTGCGACAGCCACGGTTTGCCGTCGCGTGACTTCAGGTCGGGATCGAGCCACAGCTGCATCCAGGCGAGCATGTCGTTCAGGCTGCAGCGAATGCCGCCGGCCGCGGCGGAGGGAATGACGGGAACGATCTTCTCGTCCGCACGAATCACGACATTGCCGTCGTACTGACGCATGTGCGGCTGCGCGACGTTGCCGACCGACTCCCGATCGAACCCGCCGACCCGGCAACGTGTCATGCCGAGCGGCGCGAAGAGTTCGCGCTGCACGAGTGTTTCGTAGCTTGCACCGCCCGCCGCCGCAGCCACCTCGCCGGCGACGACGTACATCAGATTGTCGTAGTCGTAGCGCGAGCGGAAGCTGTGCAGCGGCTTCAGATGCGCGAGCGCCGCGATGATGTCGGCGCGCGTGAACAGCGTCGGCTCGGGCCAGAACATGAGATCGCCTGCGCCTTCGCGCAGCCCGCTGTTGTGGATCAGGAGATCGCGTACCTGGAGGTTCTGCGTCACCCACGGGTCGTACATGCGGAACTGCGGCAGATGCTTCGTGACGGGATCGTTCCAGTCGAGCTTGCCGGCATCGACCAGGCGCGCGAGCACGCCCGTCGTCATCGCCTTGCCGTTGGAAGCGATCTTGAACAGCGTGTCGGCGTCGACCTTCTCGCCTGAACCCGCGACGACTTCGCCGATCGTGCGCGTGTAGACGACCTCGCCGTCTTCGATCACGCCGATGGCGAGGCCGGGCAGGCGATAGCGCTGCACGACGTCGTCGACGAGGGCGTCGAACGATGCCGCAGATTGCGCCGGTGTCTGGGCGCAGGAGACGACACCGAACAGCAGGGAACAGAAAGCGATGCGAACGAAGGAATGGCGCATGCGTGCAACAGCCATCGGGAGACTCGATCGAGACTACCTCGCCCGTGCACGTCCGTGTACGCG
>NZ_DAINNK010000009.1:0-14377 GCF_036735925.1 Povalibacter sp. | reverse complement strand
CAGCCATCGGGAGACTCGATCGAGACTACCTCGCCCGTGCACGTCCGTGTACGCGTGCTCGTTGCCGCCACTGCAGCCGCGAGCGGCTGGCCGCCGTCCTTCCCGAAGTCCCGGTCGCCATCGTGTTCCCCGAACTGCATCGGCCCGGCGGCGCTCGCAGCGGTGCGAATGACGGTGCCGGCCCCGCGCAGTTCGCTGCGCTCGGCGGTCCGACGATCGGCACAGTGGGCGGCGGCAAGCCGTCCGGCGAAGGCGCCGCGCCGGTGGAGCCGATGCCGGCCGAACCGCCGTCGAACACCGTCGATGACCCTCACGACGATGCCGGCGACGGCGATGCACCGACGACCGACCCGCTGCCGCCGCAAGATCCGATCGTTCTCACGCCGATCGATTCCTGGCCTGGCGACGACTTTCCCATCGACGAACCCGTGACCGAACCCGTCAGCGTGCCGGAGCCCGCGACGCTCGGACTGCTCGCGCTGGGCCTCGCGGGCATGGCGGGCGCACGCCGCCGACGCGCCGCCAGACGCGACTGATCGCGCGACGGAACTTCCGCTCCGGGTCGTCCTCTAGAACCAGCGCACGGACTCGCGTCGTGCGACACAGGGGGACGATCTCTGGTGCGGCCACCGTCCGGCGCGGATACATCGAGGTCGCGTGCGCTGGCGGCATGCATCGTCGTCGCGGGGCATGCGCTGTTGCTCGTGCTTGCATGGCATGGCGCGTTTGCGCCGCGCTGGCTGCTGCACGGCGACGATCCGGCCCTGACATGGATCGAGCTGCAGCCGTCGATCGCTGAACCGCCACCCACCGCAACCTCGAGCACGACCCGCGCCGATCGCACGCCCGCCACCGATCTCCGCAATCGTCGCGACGAAACCCGCAACGCGGTCAGTGCCGCTCCCGAACCCGCGTCGCTGCCGCCGCGACAAACCGACTGGAGTGCGCACGCCGCCTACAACGCAAAGAAAGCGGTCGAAGACGCCGTCACCGAACGCTATCGCAATCTCGGTCCCCGCAAGCCCGGACCGGCCCCCGAACCATCGGCGCCATCGATATTCGAATCGCCCGGCAAATCCTTCGGCGAACTCGACACGGACATCAACGACAACCCGGTCGTGTGGCTCAACGAGAACTGCTACTTCGAACTCGACAAGCTCGTTCCCACGGCACGCGACGTCGTCAACCCCGGGCTGCCGCCCATGATGAAGTGCAAGTTCAATGTGGGCCGGCGCGAACCGCGCGGCGATCTCTTCAAACCGCTCGAGCGCGACCGTCCGCTGCCCGAACTGAAGCCGGGCGTCACGCCGGAACTGCCCGAGCGCGACGGGAACTGAAAAAGCCGCTGGGGGGCTGTCTTGCTTCTGCTGGGAATCACTGCGCCGCGAGCGCCCTGAACTCGCGGAACCAGGTCGCGAGCGACTCGTGGTAGTGATGCTTCTCGTAGCCCGGACCGTTGTAGTAGCGCGCAACGGCGCGAAAGTCGCTTTCGCCCGGCGTCGTCCGGCCAACGCTCTTCGCAACGCCGGCGGAAGCAGCGAGAAAACGTCCGATCTGCATCACCTGCTCCGGTATCGAACTCAGATACATGCGTCTCGCCGACGCGGCGCCGACGCGCCGGTAGTTCTCGCCCAGGATCTGGCCGAGACCGAAACTCATCGAGCGATAGCGCAGTTCGACGAAGTCCTCCACCGGCCGCTGATGGTTGAGCCGCGTCAGCAGATGCTGTTCGAAGCGCGGGCGCACGATGCCGCTCGTCTCCTGCTTGATGATCGCGAGCAGCCATTCGCGCGCGATGACGACGCCGTGCGCCGCGACCGCGTCGACCGCCCGATCGGCGACCGCTGCGTATTTCTCGAAGACTTCCCTGCAGGTGAGCAGGCGCCGGCGATGCAATGCATCCAGATGAAACAGCGCCTCATCGAGGCTGCCGCACATGACTTCGCCCTGTTCGAGCATTGCGGCCGCGCGCGCCAGCATGCGCTCGAGCGTCGCGGGCGTGAGCTTCGCGTCCGGAATCGCCACGATGCCGGCACTCGCCGTCTGCCAGGTGCAGGCGTAGCACAGCGTGCCGCGATCGATGGCGCGCGTCAGCGAGTTCTCGAACTGGAATTGCGCGACGGCGCGATTGGTACCGCGACCGAAATTGCCGTCGATCAGGAATGCGCCGGTGGAAGCTGTCGAATAGCCCAGGAAGATCAGCAGGCGCTGCACGGCCCGCATGGTCGATTCGCCCACCGAGCGGCGCGTCAGCGTTTCATCGCCTTGTCGGAACCGGTCGAGATCGGCCTGCCAGGCGTTCCCATCCTGTTCCGGCAGCCGCAGAATCCGTTCGATCCGCGGGTCGACGACGATGCGCATCCAGCGATCTCCTCGTGAGAACGCCGTTACCTTCCTCGCCCCGCCACCTCACGGCAATTGGCTGGAGGTGCAGCTCCGTTTTTTCTTCCTGTGGGGCCGGCTTCAGCCGGCTTTTTCAGGAAGTCAGGCTGAAGCCTGACCTACAGCCGGCCTCTTCGGAGTCAGGCTGAAGCCTGACCTACAACAAGAGTCAGCCTCGATCGTTCGTGCAGCGAAAGGTCGTGACCTGCCTGCCCGTGCCGGGCGGCAGCGAAGCATCCTTGTTGACGGTCGAGACCACCTTGCCGTAACCGCTGCCGGCGCGATGACAGGCGCGATCCGCCAGTTCCTGCGCTTCCGCCGCGCCGCCCTCGTGAGTGATTTCGTTGACGCCGCCGTGATCGATCTTGATGGTGGTGCAGGCCGCCAGGAACAGGCCGGCACAAACGAACATCGCGCGTCTCATGAGTACCCTCGATGCCACTGTCGCAACGGAACCGATCATATACGCCTTCGTGGCCTGCGGTCGCTGCAACGGCGCACGCCCGCGCTATGCTCCGCACATCGCGCTCGGAGAACTCATCTTGATGAAAACCCCGCTGCTGGCATTCGCAATCCTTGCCATCGGCTCGCTCGCGCATGGGGCGGTCGAAAAACCCGCCGCGCTGGTGGCCGACGGCATCCCGGCGATTCCGGAAGAACTGGTGGCCGCGACCCGGCCCTACATGGAATTCCGCACGGCCACCTTCATGGGCTGGAGTCCGTCGGACAAGTCCATGCTGGTCGCCACACGTTTCGGCAATACCGCGCAACTGCACAGGGTGGCCGGCCCGATGATGGCGCGCACCCAGCTCACGTTCGAGGCGGAACCGGTGTTCGGCTCGTGGTCGCCGCGCGGCGATGTCGTCGTCGCACGCAAGGATGTCGGCGGCAGCGAATTCTTCCAGCTGTACACCTTGCAGTCCGGCCAGCTGCGACTCCTCACGGACGGCAGGAGCCGCAACGCGCACGGCTGCTGGAGCAAGGACGGCAGGCTCATCGGCTACTCGTCGACGTGGCGCAATGGTGCGGACAGCGATCTCTACGTGATGGATCCGCGCGATCCCGCGACCGACCGCAGGGTCGCGCAGGTGTCCGGCGGCGGCTGGCAGATTCTCGATTTCGCGAGCAACACGCGTACCGCCGTCGTCATCAACCAGCTGTCGATCACGAACTCGGACCTGTATCTGCTCGACCTCGCCAGCGGCAAACTCAGCCCGATCGGCAATCCGGAAAAAGACATTGCCTACGGCGCCGCACGCTTTGCAGCGGACGGCACACTGTGGGCGACATCCGATGAAGGCGCGGATTTCCTGCGCCTCGGCACCCTCGACCCGGCCAGCGGCAGATTCACCGCCGTCTCGCCCGAGCCGCGCTGGGACGTCGAGGACTTCGACATCGCCGACGACGGCAGCTTCATCGCCTACAGCCTCAACGAAGCCGGCGTCGGCCGCGTGAAGGTGCTCGATCCGAAGACGCGCGCCGTGCGCACCGTGACCGCGCTGCCCGCCGGCTCTGTCGGCAGCGTACACATCGCACCGTGGGGCACGATCGGACTCACGCTCTCTTCGGCACGCAGCGCCGGCGATGCGTACGCAATCGATCCGCAGACGCTGGCAGTGACGCGCTGGACGCAAAGCGAAACCGGCGGCCTCGATCCGAACGTCAATGTCGAACCCGAACTCGTCGAAGTCGCGAGTTTCGACGAGGAGAAGGTGTCGGGCTTTCTCTATCGACCCGATGCGAAGAAATTTCCCGGCAAGCGGCCGCTGCTCGTCAACATCCACGGCGGTCCGGAATCGCAGTTCACGCCGGTATTCCTGAGCCGCTCGAACTACTACCTGAACGAACTCGGCATCGCGATCTTCTTTCCGAACGTGCGCGGCTCCAGCGGCTTCGGCAAACGCTTCGTCAGCCCCGACAACGGACCCGACAAGCGCGAAGACTCGGTGAAGGACATCGGCGCCTTCCTCGACGCGCTGGCAAAGGACGACGCACTCGATGCCTCGCGCTTCGCCGTCACCGGCGGCTCCTATGGCGGCTACATGTGCTACGCGGTCGCGATCCGCTACGGCGCGAGATTGAAAGGCGCGAACTGCGTCGTCGCCATTTCCAACTTCGTCACGTTCCTGGAGAACACGCAGAGCTACCGGCGCGACCTGCGCCGCGTGGAATACGGCGACGAGCGCGATCCGAAGCAACGCGCCAGGCTGCTGGAGATCTCGCCGCTGACGCACGTCGACAAGCTGAGTATTCCGCTGTTCATCGTCACCGGCGGCAACGATCCGCGCGTGCCGGCGAGCGAGGCTGACCAGATCATCCAGGCGGTGCGGTCGAAGGGCGGTTCGGTGTGGTCGCTGCTCGGCACCGACGAAGGCCACGGCTTCGCCAAGAAAGCGAACGTCGATTACCAGTTCTGGTCGACCGTGCTGTTCTGGAAACAGACGCTGCTGTCGGAGTAAGAGTCTTACTGTAGGTCAGGCTTTAGCCTGACTCCTTCGTGCAAGGCCGGCTGAAGCCGGCCCCACAGCAAGCACACAACCCGCCTACTTCACCAGCGTCACCGGCACGTCCGCCAGGTGCAGCACCTTCATCGCGACCGAACCGAGAAACAGGGTCGCGATGGCGCCGTGACCGCGATTGCCGAGCACGATCTGTTCGCAGTGGTACTTTTTCGCGTAGGCCGCGAGCGTCGCGGCGGGATCGCCGAGACAGTCATCGAACACGGCCGTCACGCCGGTCCGCTTCACCAGTTCGCGCGCCGGCTTGAAGGCCGCCTGCGACTGGCGTTCGTAGTGCTCTTCGATGAGTGAACGCGGCATGAGCCGGCTGCTCTTGATGCGCGGCTGGACGTGCACGATGTGAATCGCCTGGTCGCGCTGCCTCGCCCAGGCAAGCGCGAGCTTCAGCGCACGCAGCGCATTTTCCGAACCATCCATCGCCACCAGCAGTGCAGCGGCGCTCCGCCTGGATCGAGTAGCCATTGAACGCAATCTCTCCGTATCGACGCCCGGACCGTTAGTATCAGACTTTGCGGTTCGCGGCCAGCGAGGGAACCTGGGCTCGTCCGGTCGCGTCCATGGGATCTGCTTCGTCGCTTCAACTCACGTACTGGAGAAGTCATGACCGCACATGCCTCGGCTGCGCGACTGATCGCCGCCTTCGCCGTCATTGCCGCCTGTGTCGCCTGCGCGCGCGAAGCCGGTCCGCCAGTCGCGGGCACCACGCTGGAAACGCGCGCACCGAACGGCAAGGACTTCAAACCCGCGTTTGCGGGGCAGACGCGCGCACCGGCCCTCGTCAGCAGTACTGCACCGCAGGTATCGGTCGTCGCGACGGGATTGAAAGGTGCGTGGGCCTTCGAGTTCCTGCCGGATGGCCGCATCCTCGTGACCGAACGCGCCGGCAACCTGCGCATCGTCGGCAAGGACGGAAAAGTATCGGCGCCGGCCACCGGATTGCCGAAAGTGTTTTTCGAAGGCCAGGGCGGCCTGCTGGACGTCGCGCTCGATCCGCAGTTCGCCAGCAACCAGACCCTCTACTGGAGCTATTCGGAGCCGCGCGACGACGGCAATGGCACGGCGCTCGCGAAGGGCGTGCTCAGCGAGAAGGACGGCGTGCCCGCCGTGAGCAATGTGCAGGTGATCTTCCGTCAGCTGCCGAGCTGGAAATCGAACCTGCACTTCGGCTCGCGCATCGTCTTCAACCCGGACGGCACGCTGTTCCTGGCGCTCGGCGAACGCTCGGTACCCGACGCGCGCGTGCACTCGCAGGATCTGTCGATGCACCTGGGCAAGATCGTGCGCCTGAATCCCGACGGCAGCGTGCCGAAGGACAATCCCTTCGTCGGCCGCAGCGACGTCAAGCCGGAGATCTGGTCGTACGGTCATCGCAACATCCAGGCGGCGACGCTCGATCCGGACGGCAACCTCTGGGACATCGAACATGGCCCGCGCGGCGGCGATGAGCTCAATCAGCCGCAACCCGGCCGCAACTACGGCTGGCCGGTCATCACGTACGGCATCGAATACGCCGGGCCGAAGATCGGCGAGGGCATCACCCAGAAGGCCGGCATGGAACAGCCCGTGTACTACTGGGACCCGGTCATTGCTCCGTCCGGCATGACCTTCTACACCGGCGAGGTCTTTCCGGAATGGAAGGGCGATCTGTTCGTCGGCGGGCTCAACAGCATGAAGCTGGTGCGACTGAAGCTGCAGGACGGCAAGGTGACCGGCGAGGAATGGCTGCTGCAGGATCAGAAGGCCCGCATCCGCGATGTGAAGCAGGGGCCGGACGGGGCGATTTATGTCGTTACGGAGTCGGCGGAGGGGAAGCTGCTGAAGCTGACGAAGGGATGATCCGACTTCTTCCTCTGGACTCTTCCTGTGGACTCTTCCTGTGGGGCCGGCTTTCCCGCGGGATTTCCTTCGGTCACAGCCGGCCTTTCGGAGTCAGGCTGAAGCCTGACCTACAGGAAGAACGCCCTTGCCCATCGCCGGTCACTTCAGCTACCTTGCGGCCCGCATGAATCGCACGACGATCAAACGCACGATTAAAACCTGGACGCTCTTTGCGGGGCATCAGGGCTGTCGGCGCGCGTAAGTCAGAACCGATTCGACAGTATTCCAAAGGCCCCGCCGGTTACCCGACGGGGCCTTTGTTTTGTGGGGCGCCCGTCATCGGCACAACGATGAGGTAAGTCCCATGTGTTCAGCAGTCGCGGCCGCCGTCTCCGGTGCCGCTCCCGTGCGTCAGCCCAACCTGGTCAATCCCGTCGTTGCCGTGGTCGGCGCGACCGGCGCCGTCGGCGTCGAAATGGTCCAGTGCCTGGAAAAGCGCAGGTTTCCTCTCGCCTCGCTGCGCCTGTTCGCCTCGGCCCGCTCCGCCGGGCAGACGATGCCGTACGCAGGCCGCAAGATCGTCATCGAAGAACTGCGCGAAGACGCACTCGCCGGCATCGACATCGCGCTGTTCTCCGCGGGCAGCGGCATCTCGAAGCGCTTCGGCCCGCTGCTGGCGGCGCAGGGCACGATCGTCATCGACAACTCCTCGGCGTTTCGCATGCACGATGACGTGCCGCTGGTCGTTCCGGAAATCAACGCCGACGCGCTCGCCGGTCATCGCAACATCATCGCGAATCCCAACTGCGCCGCGATCCTGAGCATCACGCCGCTGTGGCCGATCCATCGCGTGAATCCGATCCGTCGACTGATCCTCTCCACCTACCAGGCCGCGTCCGGCGCCGGCGCCGCCGCGATGCAGGAACTGCGCGAAGCGACGCGCGCGCATCTCGAGGATCGCCAGTACCAGCACACCGTGCTGCCGCATCCGTATGCATTCAACGTGTTCAGCCACAACACGAAGATCGATCTGGCGACCGGTTACAACGAAGAAGAAACCAAGGTCATGCAGGAGACGCGCAAGATCTTCAACGAACCGGACCTGCGCATCACCGCGACCTGCGTACGCGTGCCGGTGCTGCGTGCGCATTGCATTTCCGTGAACTTCGAATGCGAGCGGCCGATCCCGGCGGCGGACGTGCGCGAGATCGTGAGCCGCGCGCCGGGCGTGAAGCTGGTCGACGATCCGGAGAAGAATTACTTCCCGATGCCGAAGGATGCGTCCGGTGCGGACGATCTGCTGGTGGGACGCATCCGCCAGGACGTCAGCGATCCGAGCGGACGATCGGTGTCGCTGTTCGTCGCGGGCGATCAGTTGCTGAAGGGTGCGGCGCTGAATGCGGTGCAGATTGCGGAGAAGCTGTTGCAGCGGGCGTAATCGGAGCGCCCCCACCCTGCCCTCCCCCGGCGACCGGGGGAGGGGAAGATCTGCCCCCTCCTCCGCGCAGCGGGGGAGGGTTGGGGTGGGGGTCTCCTCAGCTCTCCGGCACCACCCGCACCCGCCTCTCCCCGATCTGCAATTCCTTCCACGGCGGCGCAATCGCCTCGAACCGGCCGTTCTCGAGATGGCGCAGCAGCGCCCGCCACGAGGCCTCGTCGTAGCTGCCATAGAAACGACCGATCTTTTCCCATCGCGTCCCGCGTTGCGCGAACGTCAACCCACCGTACTGATTCATCACGACGAACTCATCCGCGCCGTCGTCATCGAGATCGATGAACACGCCGGCCACTTCCGAATCGATCATCGCGAGACCTTCGCCGCGTGCCTGCACGGCCTGTTTCAATACCTCCTGCAGTCCGACGTCCATCGACCGGCCCTCGGGGAACAGCTGCACACTCTCCACATAGGCGTCAGGATCGATCGGTGCGATGGCATCGCCGCGATTCTTCTGCGCCAGCGCATTGCGCGCGGCCTTGCTGATGCGTGCTGCCTCCGTGCCGCCCTCGATCTCGGCGAGCATGTGCAATCGCTGCAGGCCGTAACGACCGGCCTGGAAACGCAGGTATTGAAACGGCGTTGATTGCCAGCCGTCGCGCTGCAGTCTGCCGTTGCTGGAGGAAACGGATTCCAGCGGCAACTGCGCACGCCGGAACTGGCTGCTGGCGGCCAGCCGGTGCGGCGACAGGATGGGCGTCAGCGCGCAGGCGAGCGTCGCGATCAGCGCCAGCGCGACCACGACATTGACGCGCGACAGGCGCGCCAGCCAGCCCGTTCGATCGAAGACGGCCATCGAGTAGCCCACCGCGTACATCGTGGCGGCGCCCGCGACGATGAATGCCCATACGCGCTCGACGGTGAGCCCGAAGTGACTGGCGCGCACGGTCAGCGCATACAGCGCGGTCAACGCGACGATCACGGTGAGCGGCACGATCCAGCGCAGCATCTGCGCAATCGCCCGCGGATAGGGCCGCGCCACCGTGCCATCGCGATAGGCGGCATTGAGCAGCAACACCATTACCGCCACCAGCCACAGCAGCCACACCGCGCCGATCGCACGCTCGCCCGACGCCAGCAGTCCCGGCAGCTTCACGACGAGCGCCAGCGTGAACAGCGTCAGGATCACGCCCGCGACGATCGCGAGCCACTTGAGCACATTCAGGATCTGTTCGAGCACCACCGAGGTAAGCCGGTCGATCGAACCGATCAGATGCAGCGCGATACCGAAGGTCAGCGCCGTGACGGGATAGACGAAGATCGGTTCGCGGAACAGGTCGCGAAAGAAATCGATCCCGAGCATGTGGAAGAGCGCGGCCCACAGCGCCAGCAACAGCCAGAACAGCCCCGTGAACAGCGCGCCCTCGGCCAGCACCAGCACGTTGTGCCAGGCGGAGGCAAAGAGCGTCGGATAGTCGGCATTCCAGCGCCCCGACAGCAGCCGCGCCTGCAGGAACGGCAGCAGCATCAGCCACAGCACGCAGGCTTCGATACCGAGCGCGAACAGTCCGTCTTCGTTCACGAACGGATCGACGCCATCCGCCACCAGCACCGCGCTGCCGTGATGCCAGCCGAAATAGAAATACGCGGCACCGACCACCGCCACGATCGTCCAGAGGTCGCGGCGGCGCGCGAAACCGGCCAGGAGCTGCAGCGTGACCGGCACGAACAGCGCGACGCCGTAGAAAGCCAGCTGCCACGCCGGCTGCGTCGCCGGCCAGTGCCGGTCCACGAGCGCATGATGCAGCCCGTACAGCGCCCAGCCCTGCAGCACGGCCACGATCAGGATGAACGGCAGCGATCTCCCGGCCGTCCGCGTCGCATCTTCCATCGCTTTCCCCTGTATCACTTCCGGCAGCATCGCCGGCAATCCTGACGATCCTGTACCGCAATTCTGGCCGACTGCGGGCAGATGATGAAACGCGAAAGTCCAGGAGGCCGCGAAGGACCCCATGAAAGAAGCAAGGGGCTCTGATCTGAAAACCACCCTTTCCTGTTGCGGTCTTTGCGGCCTCCCCTGCTCTTCTTCCCGGATTCCGCGCGCGCCGCATCTGATACTGTCGCCGCATGAGGGTCTTCATCAGCTACGCATCGCAGGATCGCGCGCAGGTCGAGCCCGTGCGCTATGCGCTGGAAGAACAGGGACACGATGTCTTCTTCGATCGCGATGACCTGCCTGCGGGCGAGGGCTACACGACGCGCATCCGCGCGGCGATCGAGCGCTGCGACCTGTTCGTGTTCTTCATCGGCCCGAACGCCATCGATCCCGGCAGCTACACGCTGAACGAACTCGACGTTGCACGGCGCGTCTGGCCGAAGCCCTCGGGCCGCGTTCTGCCCGTGGTGCTGCACCCCGTTCCGCTGACGCAGCTGCCCGCCTGGCTGACGTCGGTCACGCTGCTGGAATCCGCCGGCAATACGACGGCGGCGGTGTCGGAAGCCGTGCACACGCTCGCACAGCTGCGCGCTCGCGAGCGCCGACGCCGCATCGCCCTGTTCGCCGCAGCGCTGCTCGTTCCGGCCATCGCGCTTGCGTGGTGGTTCATGCAGCGCCCGGCGATCACGACGCGCGACGGCGCACCGCTGGTGCGCATCGAAGGCGGCACCTTCACGTTCGGCGACGACGAGCAATCGCCGCAGCGCCAGATACACCTCAGCCCGTTCTTCATCGACCGGTTCGAAATCACGACGGCGCGTTACGCGAAGTTTCTCGAAGCGACGGGATCGGTCGCACCGCCCGACGAATGGGACATGCTCGATCTGTCGCAGCAGGGCGAGCTGCCGGTCGTCGGCGTCTCGTGGCGCGATGCCGATGCCTACTGTCGCTGGGCCGGCCGGCGCCTGCCGACGGAAGCCGAGTGGGAACGGGCGGCGCGCTTCACCGATGCGCGGCTTTATCCCTGGGGCAACGACGAGCCGACGCCGGAACGTGCCGCGCATCGTCGCGATGCCGAATATGCGTATCAGGGCGGCGTCGCTGCGGTCGGTTCGCATCCTGCCGGCGCGAGCCGCGAGGGCGTTCAGGATCTGGCCGGCAACGTGTCGGAGTGGGTCGGTGATCGCTATTCGGAGAGCGTTCCCATCGATGACGTTCGCGATCCGCAGGGACCGGCCGAAGGCAATGGCCGCGTGGTGCGCGGCACCGGCTGGCATCAGCCCGTTGAGACGGCAACGCGGCGCTATCGGGCGGACGAACAGACGCGGGCGGATGATCTGGGGTTTCGGTGTGCGGTGGGTGTGAGATAGGCGCGGAGAAGACCCCCACCCTAACCCTCCCCCGCTGCGCGGAGGAGGGGATCGGAGTTCCCTCCCCCGCTGCGCGGGAGAGGGATCGGAGTTCCCTCCTCCGCGTAGCGGGGGAGGGTCAGGGAGGGGGCCTCTTCCCTTCTGACCATCCTTCCTGCGCATCCACGGCGCTACACTCGACGCGCGATCCGATCATGGAGTCCACCATGCCGCACGTCACCTTCATCCACGGGATCGCCAACAAGCCGCCCGCCGACGACCTGCTGCGCATCTGGCGCCGCACGCTCGCCGATGCCACCGATCCACTGCCGCTCGGCGATCTCGGCGTCACGACCTCACTCGTGTACTGGGCCGACCTGATGTACGGCAAACCGGATGAAGATCTCTCCGCACACGAAGGCGTGCTCGAGAACACACCTGCTGCCGTCGATGCGAGCGGCGGCGACACCCCGCCGCAGCCGCACAATGCCGAAGAAGCCGCGTTCCTGGAACGACTGCGCGCCGAGATGACGGCGCTCTCCGATGCACAGATCGAAGCGGCGAACACGCCCGCCGTGCCCGCGCAGCCGCAGGGCGCGCTCGAACGCGTGCCGCTGCCCTGGTTCCTGAAGAAACGCATCATGAATGCCTTCCTGCGCGACGTGCATCACTACCTGTTCGACGTCGAATACGCGCCCGCAGGCGGCACGCCCGTGCACATCCAGCAGTCCATCCGCAAACGTTTCATCGATGCGGTGTGCCATGCCGACGTCTCGCGACCGCACGTCGTCGTCTCGCACAGCATGGGCACGGTGATCGCGTACGACTGCCTGAAGCGCGTGGGCGGCTGCGCCGGCGTCGACGGGCTCATCACCATCGGCAGTCCGCTCGGACTCGACGAAATCCAGGACAGACTGCAGCCCGAATGGACCCGCGCGAACGGCTTTCCGCGCGCCAGGGTGGCGAAGGACTGGGTCAATCTCTTCGACCGGCTCGACCCCGTCTGCGGACTCGATCCGCTGCTCGCCAACGACTATCGCGAGAACGATGCCGGCGTGATCAAGGATCACGTCGTCGAGAATGGCGGTGCATGGCGTCACTCGGCGACCAAGTATCTGCGCCAGCCGGTCTTTCGCGATTCGCTGCGCGGGATGCTGGGCCTGTGACCATGGCCGATACAGGCACGGTTCCGATCCCCTCCTCCGCGCCAGCGGGAGAGGGCCAGGGTGGGGGTCTTTCTTCTCTTCCCGATCTGCGCGACGCCGCCCGCCGCACTCTCGACGCCCTCTCCACCCTCAACGCCCGCGCCTCGCTCGACACTGCGCGAGCACTGCTCGAACCGCTGCGCGACGCACGCGAATACCGCGCATTGATGCGACTCGCAGAAGCCATCGGTCGCCTCGATCCGAAAGACTTCCGCACCCGGCGGCTCTACGCACAGGCGCTGATCGAAGTCGACCTGGTCACGGCCGCCATCGACGTACTGCAGGCGTTCATCCATCGCCTGCCGGCGAACGACTGCGAAGCAGTCGAAGCGATGGGCCTGCTGGGCCGCGCGCACAAGCAGATCTTTTTCGATGCGCGCGACCGCACCGATCCCGGCGCACGTCATGCGCTGACGCAGGCCATCGCGGCGTATCGCAACCCGTTCGAGCGCAATCCCGCGAACGTGTGGCACGGCGCGAATCTCGTGGCGCTGCTCGCGAACAGCCGCCGCCTCGGCATCCCTGTGGCAACCGACCTCGATCCCGTCGAGGTCGCGCAACGTCTGGTGAAGTCGCTCGACGCAGTGCCCGACAGCGCGCGCGACGAGTGGTACCTGCCCTCGCTCGCCGAAGCCTATCTCGGGCTCGATCGCTGGGACGACGTCGAACGCACGGTGAAATCCTTCGCCGCCGGTCCCGGCGCGCGCGCCTTCCTGCTCGCGAGCGCACTGCGACAGTTCACCAGGGTGTGGGACCTCGAAGCGACCGAGCGCGGCCGCGGCCTCGTCGACATCCTGCGCGCACGCCTGCTCCAGGTACCGGGCGGCGAACTGCGCATCGATTCCGGCGATCTGCAGCGTCTGCACCAGCAGCCAGCGCCGAGCGACGCGCAGCTCGAAGCGATCCTCGGCAAGCGCGGCGCGCAGACGTTCAAATGGTGGAAGACCGGACTGGCGCGCGCGCAGTCGGTCGCCTCGATCCGCCCGCGACTCGGCAGCCGCATCGGCACGGGCTTTCTGCTGCGCGCGGGCGATGTGGGAATCGCTCCCGCGGACGAACTCGTCGTGCTCACGAACTTCCACGTCGTCAATCCCAACGGCGCCAGTCCCGGCATCCGTCCGGAAGATGCCGAAGTCGTCTTCGAAGCCGTCGATGCCGACACCGTCTACGAGATCGACACGCTGCTGTGGAGTTCGGCGCCCGAGCAGTGCGACGCCAGCCTCCTGCGGCTGAAGCAACCCGTGCGCGGCATCGAACCGCTGCCCGTCGCAAAGTCGCTGCCCGTGCTCGGCGAATCGGCACAGGTGTACGTCGTCGGCTATCCCGGCGGCCGCGATCTTTCATTCTCGTTCCAGGACAACGAACTGCTCGATCACGAAGGCCCGCCGAACGGCGTACCGCAGATTCCCGGCGTCTGTCGCGTGCATTACACGGCGCCCACCGAGGGCGGCAGCTCCGGCAGTCCCGTGTTCAACGCCAACCTGTGGCAGGTCATCGCCCTGCATCACAAGGGCGGCAAGACCGGCATGCCGAAACTCAATGGCGCGAGCGGCAGCTACGGCGCGAACGAAGGCATTTCGATCCAGTCGATTGCGGCGTTTCCGAAGAAGACGTGAGGATTCTGCCTGTGGGGCCGGCTTCAGCCGGCCTGAAAACTGTCAGGCTGAAGCCTGACCTACAGAAGAACTCTGATCCCCTCCTCCGCGCAGCGGGGGAGGGTTAGGGAGGGGGCT